>JBLNHD010000235.1:0-3579 GCA_050268825.1 Gemmatimonadota bacterium | reverse complement strand
GAACCAGGGGATGATGTACCAGAGCTGGTCCGGCGAGGGCACGCGATTGTACCACGTCTCGCACCCGGCGGAGCCGAGCGCGAGGGTGGCGACGAGGACCGCACGCAGGCTACGCGGCACGGGTCACCTCCACCGCGCCCGCCGCGCGCAGCGACTGCTCGAGCCCCGCCGCATCCGCGTCGCGCGCGGCAACGAAGACGCCGATCCGGTCATCGCTGAAGCGCGGATCGTAGGCGATCTTGCGTCCCGCCTTGAGCAGCGAGAGAAACGCCACGGCGAAGAGCGTGGAGAGCGCGCCGATGAGGATGGTGAGCTCGAAGGCGATGACCACGTACGGTGGAATCGAGGCGATCGGCTTCCCACCCACCAGCACCGGCCAGTCCCGCGACATCCAGATGGTCATGCCGAAGCCGGCCGCGCAGCCGGTCAGGCCGCCGATCAGCGTGAAGAGGCGCACCGGGCTGTTGGTGTGACCGAGGGCGTCCTCGATCTCGTGGTTCGGGTGCGAGACGTAGACGGTCAGATCGCGGTGCCCGCGCGCGCGGAGGTCGCGGATCGCGTCGGTGGCGGCATCGATGTGCTCGAACGACGCGAGCACGCCGGGAACGGTCTTCCGCTTCGGGATCGGGAGGCGCATCAGTGGTGCCCTCCTCCGGCGCGCCGCCGCGGCATCGGGATCATCTCCTTGATCTCCTGGATCGCCACGATCGGGAAGGTGCGGGCGAAGAGGAGGAAGTACATGCCGAACCACCCGAACGACCCGGCGAGGATGCCCCAGTCCGCCCAGGTGGGATTCATGTTGTCCCAGGCCCACGGGAGGTAGTCGTTCGAGAGCGAGGACACGATGATCACGTAGCGCTCGAACCACATCCCGATGTTGATGAAGATCGAGATGACGAAGAGCGACGTCAGGTTGGTCCGGATCTTCCGGAACCAGAGCAGCTGCGACACGAAGGCGTTGCAGATGATCATCGTCCAGCCGGCCCACCACATCGGCCCGAAGGCCCGGCGGAAGAACGTCGTCTGCTCGAACATGTTCCCGCTGTACCACGCCACGAAGTATTCCATGGCGTAGGCGTAGAAGAGGATCGTGCCCGTGAGCAGCGTGAGCTTCGAGAGGTTGTCGAAGTGGTAGTCGGTGATCATGTGCTCGATCCGGAGCGCCTTGCGCAGCGGGATGAGCAGCGTGAGCACCATGCCGATGCCCGAGTAGATGGCGCCGGCCACGAAGTACGGCGCGAAGATCGTCCCGTGCCAGCCGGGCACGATGCTCGAGGCGAAGTCCCAGGAGACGACGGAGTGCACCGAGAGCACCAGCGGCGTGGCCAGCGCGGCCATGTAGAGGTACGCGCGCGAGTAGTGCCGCCACTGCGTGTCGGTGCCCTGCCAGCCGAGGGAGAGCTGCCCGTAGATGAACTTGCGCCAGCCCTTCACCCGGTCCCGCACCGCCGCCACGTCGGGAATGAGCCCGAAGATGAGGAAGAGCGTCGAGACGGTGAGGTACGTCGAGATCGCGAAGACGTCCCAGATCAGCGGCGACTTGAAATTCGGCCAGAGGTACCGCGCGTTCGGATACGGCAGGAGCCAGTAGAAGATCCACTGCCGCCCGATGTGAATGATCGGGAAGAGCCCCGCCGTCATGACCGCGAAGACGGTCATGGCCTCCGTGGCGCGATAGACGGCGGTGCGCCAGGGTGACCGGAAGAGGAAGAGGATCGCCGAGATGAGGGTTCCGGCGTGGCCGATGCCGACCCAGAAGACGAACGTCGTGATGTACACCGACCACATGATCGGCGGATTGTACCCCGCGTGCCCAAGCCCGTCCTTGATCAGGATCAGGAAGGTGATCAGGCCGACGAGGAACAGCCCCACCGCGCCGAACAGCAGCAGGTAGTAGCCGCGGCTCGGCGTCTGCAGCGTGGCGACGACGTCGCGGGTGACGTCGGCGTGCGACTGGGAGAGCCGGAGTTTCGGCGCGAAGTCGGGAAGCTCGGGAGCGGACGTCGTCATCCCTCAGGCCTCCGCCGGGTGCAGGACCTTGGCGAGGTAGGTCACGGCCGGCCTCACGTTGGTGTCCTCCAGCACGTGGTAGCCGCGCGGGTTGCTCCGGATCTGCGCCACCCGGCTGGTCGGGTCCCGCATGTCGCCGAACACGATCGCGTCCGACGGGCAGGCCTGGGCGCAGGCAGTCGTGAACTCCCCGTCCCGGAGCGGCCGGTTCTCGAGGCGCGCCTGGTGCTGGGCGCCGCGGATGCGCTGCACGCAGAACGTGCACTTCTCCATGACGCCGCGGCCGCGGACGGTCACGTCCGGATTCAGCTGCAGGTGCAGCGGCTCCGGCCAGGCCCGCTCGTTGTACTTGTACCAGTTGAAGTAGCGCACCTTGTACGGGCAGTTGTTGCCGCAGTAGCGGGTGCCCACGCAGCGATTGTACACCTGGCCGTTCAGCCCGTCCGGCGTGTGGTACGCGGCGTAGACCGGGCAGACGGGCTCGCACGGCGCATTCTCGCAATGCTGGCAGAGCATCGGGACGAAGCGTGCCTCGGGGTGTCCGTGCGCCGCGCCTTCGGCGCCGCCACCTGCGCCGTGCGCGTCGTGTTCCCCGGCCGCCGGCTCCTCCCAGTAGCGCTCGATGCGGATCCACGTCATCTCGCGCCCGCGGATCACGTCGTCCTCGCCTACCGTCGGGATGTTGTTCTCCGCATAGCAGGCCGTGACGCAGGCGGAACAACCGGTGCAGCGCGAGAGATCGATCGCCATGCCCCACGCCGGATGCTCGGTGGCGTAGTTGCCCAGCTTGCGCGACTCGATCGTTTCCTGGCGCCAGCCCTCGATCGCCTCCATCTCGAGCTCGGTGTTGATCTCGTGCTTGCCGTGACCCGCTTCGATGTACGCCTGGCGCACCGTGAGCCCGCGGCGCGCCGCGTCGAGCGGAATGGCCTCCGCGATGCCGCGGCCCAGCTGGCGCGGGTTGCCCTCGGTGGTGGCGAGCTCCTTGTAGCGCCCCGTCTTCTCCAGGCGGACGCGCGTCGAGACGTAGGGGATGAACGCCGCGTTGCCCGGCGGGCCGACGAGATCGAGCGGGTTGGTGCCGCGATCCTTCGCGAACTGGCCGTATTCGGTGTGACCGAAGCCGAGCGGCATGGCGATCACGTCGTCGTGCAGGCCCGGATACGGGAGCGCGGGTCCCTCGATCTCGCCGTGCGGGGAGATGAGGCGCACGATCTCGCCGCGGCGAATGTCGAGCCGCCGCGCCGTGGCCGTGCTCAGCTCGATCCAGGAGTACCAGGTCAGCTTCGTGACCGGATCAGGATTCTCGAGGAGCCAGGGCCGGTTGGTGCCCCGGCCGTCGTGCAGGAACGGATGCGGGTACGGCGCGAGGATGAACTCGCCGTCGCCGTCGAAGGCCGGGAGTGCCGCGGTGAGGCCCTGGGTGCTGGCCGCCGGACTCGGGCCCGTCCGTGCCGGGCCCGTCGGTGCCGCGCCCGCCGGCGCGGCCGGGCCGGCCGGCGCGGCGGCGCTCTCGCCGAAGATGCCGCCGCGAGCGAGCGCGGCGACCCAGAACGCCTCGAAGTCGCC
>JBLNHD010000234.1:0-3297 GCA_050268825.1 Gemmatimonadota bacterium | reverse complement strand
CCGGACGCTGCGGATCCCGCTCCCGCCGGGGTCGGCATCGAGCTCGACCACGCCGGCATGAGTCACGATCCGCGCGCGTGGGGAGCGCTCGAGGGCCGCGCGCCGCTCTCCGAGGATGGTGCGCTGCGCACCGAAGAGCCACATCCGCGTCTCGAACGCCCCGTCCGGGAAGCGCAGCGCGCGCGCGCTATCCGTTTCCCAGTGCCGGGGCTCGTACTCGAAGGGTCCGAAACGGCTGAACTCGTGCGCCCGCGCATAGAATGGATCGAGCTCGCGGCGGCCGAACGGCCACCCGCTCATGGGTACCCACTCGCGGCGCTCGAAGTCGATCGGGTCCAGTGGGCCGCCGCGAAAGCCGGTGGTTGCCGGATCCCACCGGGTGTCCCAGAGGTTCGCGGTCCCGCCGAGCCCGCGAGCCCGCGTGATACCGAGGGCACAGAACGGATCGCCCGCCGTTTCTCCGTCGACGAAGCCCGCGTCGTCCGGCTCGGGGCCCAGTCCGCCCGCTTCGAGGAGCAGCGTCGAGATGCCCGCCGCATCGAGCTCGGTCGCGAGCGAGAGTCCTGCGGGACCTGACCCGATGATGCAGATCACAGCCTCGAGGATGGTACCTGTCAGTAGATTGATTGCGTCGATCAGCATCGGCAGTCCATCCGTTGGTCGGCGAATCCGGCAGAGTGTAGCTTGGATTCGGCGCCGCCTGTGACGGGAGTGCAACAGGCGCCGGGTTGCTTGCGCGCGCGATGGGCCTCATCGCGAGTTGCCTGCGGCCCCTCCCCACGATGTCGCGGCACGAGCCGTGCCGCGTGAGTGCCCATGACACGAACTGCGGACGTGATGAACCTCACCCCCCGGCGGGTAGTCGACGGACTTCGATGGCGCGCGCAGGAGCTCTACCGCCGCGTCCCCCTTCCACTCAGGATCTGGTTGCTCGAAAGACGTTCACGCACCCGGGCACGGCTCGGGCTGAGCTTCGGCGTGGAGCACGAGCGCCTTACCCGCTCCTACCGCACGGCCTGGGAATGGCTGCTTCAGGAAGATCCTGCCGCTGCGGAGGGCGATTTCCTCGAATTCGGCGTCTATTACGGCACCTCCCTCGCCTGCATGCACCAGGCGCTGGGCGAGCTCGGCCTCGAACGGGTGCGGATGTTCGGCTTCGATTCGTTCGAAGGACTTCCCGACTCCGCGGACAAGGAGCCGGCATCTCCCTGGCGCCCGGGACAGTATCGCTCGAGCCTCGGCATGACCCGCAGCTACCTGCAGAAGCGCGGGGTGGATCCAGCGAGAGTGGTGCTCGAGAAGGGCTGGTTCAGCGAAACCCTCACCCCGGAGTTCCGGGAGCGCCATGGGCTTCGGAGGGCCAGCTTCCTGATGGTCGACTGCGACCTCTACTCTTCCACTCGCGACGCGCTCGCCTTTGCGGGTCCCCTGCTCGGGCCACGGACCATCGTCTACTTCGATGACTGGTACGCCGCCGGCATGGCCGACAAGGGGGAAGGGGAACGGCGCGCCTTCGAAGAATTCCTGGCGGCGAATCCCGATCTCAGCGCGCGCGAGCTCCACGGCCTCGAGTACAAGGACGCTCGCCATCCGAAGATGTTCATGGTGACGCGCGAATCGGGTCGCTGATCCCGGGCGCCGCCCCGCGGCGCAAGGCGCCTAGCGCGCGCGGACCGGAACGGTGCCCTGCAATGTGTCCCACGCGAAGATCAGGCGCCCCTCCTCCGTTCCACCCTCGACCGAGATCCGGAACGTATCCACCGGCTCGGTTCGCGAGACGCTCATCGGAACGCGCAGGACATCGCGGCCCTCGGCGTACTCGGTCCCCCATTGACCGGTCTGCCCGTTGACGATCAGCGTCCAGCCGCTACGCGTGGGGAGCGAATACAGGGTATAGGTACCGGCCGGCAGCGGCTGGCCGCCGAGCTGGACCGGGCCCCCGAGGACCAGCGTGGTCGCGGCATTCGCGCCGGTGCGCCACACCTGGTCGTAGGGGACGAGCGACCCGAAGATCTCGCGACCGCGGCGCGACGGACGTCCGTAATCGACCAGCAGCGTGGCGGAGCCGATCGTTCCCTGCGCGGTGTCGCGCGGAGAGGCCGGTTGGTTCGCGGGGCCTTCGGCGTCCGGCGGCGCGGCGGCCGCTGCGGACGTGTCGGCGGTGGTCGATGCGGGGGCGGAATCGCCGGCCGGGGTACACGCGGCCAGGCCAAGCACAATGCACAGGAGGAGAAGGTCGTATCGCATCGGCGTACGATACCAATCCCCCGGCTCCGGCAACAGCCTCGACCTGTCGCCGGCACTCGCCCAGCCGTAGGTTTTCCGCATGACCACGACCCGACGCGAGTTCGTCGCGGCGGCCGGCACATCGCTCGCCGCCGCCGCATGGCCTGCCTTGCTTCCCCGCCACGCCGCGTTCGACCTCGTGATTCGCGGTGGCACGCTCTTCGACGGGACCGGCACGCGCGGGATCGAGCGCGATCTCGGCATTACCGGCGGCCGGATCGCCGGTATCGGCGCGCGACTCGCGCGAGGCCGCGAGGAAATCGACGCACGCGGGCTGGCGGTGGCGCCGGGCTTCATCGACATGCACTCGCATGGCGATGGCTCGCTGAACGAAGATCCGCGCGCCGAATCGGTCGTCCGCCAGGGCATCACCACGATCATCGCCGGGCAGGATGGCGGGTCGCGGGCCACCGGGGCGCCGGAGAGATCATTCACGGCGCACTTCGCGGCAATCGACGACCTCCACCCCTCGGTGAACGTGGCGTCGATGGTGGGGCTCGGCTCGATCCGCGGCGCGGTGGTCGGCGCCGACGACCGTCCGGCCACCCCCGCGGAGATCGAGCGGATGAGGGGGCTGGTCGAAGCCGCTCTCGCACAGGGCGCGTGCGGCGCGTCGTCGGGCCTCGAGTACACGCCCGGTGCCTTCGCCTCACCGGAGGAGCTGACCGCCGTGGTGGCGCCGCTCCGCGAGCGGAAGCTCCCGTATGCGACACACCAGCGCAACGAGGACGACCGGCTGCTCGACGCGATCGACGAGTCGATCACCGTGGCGCGCGGGGCCCGCTGCGCGCTGCAGATCTCCCACCTGAAGACGCAGGGCCCGCGGAACTGGGGCAAGCTCGACGAGGCCTTCCGCCGCATCGGCGCTGCACGCCGCGAGGGGCTCGATATCGCGTTCGACCGGTATCCCTATCTCGCGTACTCCACCGGTCTCACCAACCTCTTCCCGGTCTGGAGCCGTGACGGCGGAACCGATGCCTTCCTCGCCCGCCTTGCCGATGACGCGGTGGC
>JBLNHD010000233.1:0-6354 GCA_050268825.1 Gemmatimonadota bacterium | reverse complement strand
TCAACGAAGCCGCGATCGTCGCTGCCCGCGAGGATGCATCGCTCGTCAACTGGACCCATATCGAGTCCGCGCGCGACCGGCTCCTGCTCGGCAAGGAGCGGCGTGGCTTCCAGGCCACCGACCGCGAGTGGCGGATCGTCGCGATGCACGAGGCGGGGCATGCGCTGCTGGGCGTGCTCTGCTGCACGGACGACGGCCTGCACAAGGTGACTATCCAGCCGCGCGGCCAGGCGATGGGCGTCGCGTTCTTCTCGCCGGACGGCGACCAGCACCTGCACTCGCGCCGCTACCTCGAGGGACAGATCCTCAAGGGGCTCGGCGGGCGCGCGGCGGAGGAAGTCGTCTTCGGTGCGGACGCGATCACGAGCGGCGCCCGGAGCGACCTTCAGCACGTGACACGCATCGCCAAGGAAATGGTCTATCACCTCGGCATGGGCGAGACGTCCGGTCTCATGGTGCTCGACACGCAGAACGGATCCGCCAGCGCCGAGACGCACGCCCTGATGGACCGGGAAGTGCGGAGCATCATCGAGCGGCTCTACGCCCGGGCGGTGGACGTGGTCCGCTCGCACCGCGCCGCCGTCGAGGCGCTCGGCAACGCACTCCTCGAGCGCGAGACGCTCGACGGCCGCGAGGCCCTCGGCCTCATGATCGCGAACGGGCTCCCGGAGGGTGTGAGCGCCTGAGCCTGACGTAGGTGGAAGAATGAAGAAGACTCCCTGGATCGTCATCGCCGCGCTGTCCGCCACCTCCTACTTCGGAGGCGCGTGGGCGGCGCGTGCGTTTCAGGGAGAGCCGGCCGTTCATCCGGCCGAGGCGGAGCTTCTGCGCGCCGCGATCGACACCGTGCTCGAGAACCACGTGGACGGCGGGGAGCGCCAGGCGCTCTACGACGGGGCGGCGGAAGGGCTCCTCGCGTCGCTCGGGGATCCCTACGCCGAGCTCCTCCAGGACGAGCGCTACCGCAGCTACAACCAGCGGCTCTCGGGCACACGCCTGGGCCTCAAGCTGTCGCTTCAGCCGCACGAAGGCGGCGTGACGCTCACCCCGTCGGCGCTCCGCGCAATGGGCGCCGACATCGGGATCGGCCCGCTCGACGAGATTCTCGAGGTGAATGGCCATTCGACCGCCGGCTGGACCCCAGCCGACGCGGCACGCGCTCTCGCCGGCAGCGACGGCGGGGAAATCACGCTGCTCATTCGCCGCCACGGCTCCGAGCGGACCGAAGTCCGCCGCGTTGCCCGGACGGAGGTCCATGTTCCGGCCGTATCGCCGGGGGTCATGCTGAGCGGCCGCACCGGCTACATCGCGCTGCACGCCTTCACCGAGGCCTCCCCCCGGGAGCTGCGCGAGGCGATCGAAGGCCTCCGGGCTCGCGGGATGCGCACGCTCCTGCTCGATCTGCGGCACAACCCGGGTGGCCTGATCCCGCAGGCTGTCGAGGCGGCCGGCCTCTTCCTCGACCGCGGCGACACCGTGGCCGTGACCCGGGGCCGCACGCCGACGCACTCGCGCGTCTACGTCACGCGGACGCAGGAGGCATGGCCCGGGCTCCGGCTGGCCGTGCTCGTGAACGGTGCCACGGCGAGCGCCTCCGAGCTCATGGCGGCGGCGCTCCAGGACCATGGGCGCGCCACGATCGTGGGCACGTCGACCTTCGGCAAGGGCGTCATTCAGACGACGTTCCCGCTCCGCGAGGAGGTCGCCGTCAAGTTCACTACCGCGCGCTGGTACACGCCCAGCGGGCAGTGGATCCAGCGGTCGGATTCCGCGGAGAGGACATCCGGCGTCGTCCCCGACGTGACCGTCGAAACGACGCGCTCCAGCGGCCGGCGGATTCTCGATCGGGTCATGGGCCCGGACGCGGAGCTCTTTGCCGCCGTCGTCGGTGCGTACGTGGGCAACCTGCGGGCGCAGGGCGCGGCCGTCGTGTTGAACGCGACGGTGACCCCGGAGATGGTGGAGGAGCTCTGGCAGCAGTTCGAGGCCGCGGGCGGGAGCGTGAGCCGGCGGACCTACGACCGCGTTGCCCCGCACGTGCGCGACCGCCTTCGCGGCGAGATCGTCCGCCAGATGTGGGGGGAGGAAGCGGCACTGCGCATCGAGCTGAGCGACGACCGCTACGTCACGACGGCGCTCGAGGCCCTGCAGCCGCGCCGGGTCAGGCGCTGAGGGGGACCGCGACGCGCACGACGGTCCCGATGCCCTCCTCGCTTTCCACCGACACCGTTCCTCCCCAGCTCTCCACCAGGCGACGCACGATCGCCAGCCCGAGCCCCGAGCCGCTGGTCGTCGTCGAGAACTGCGGCTCGAAGATGCGGGGCAGCAGCTCCGCCGGCATCCCCGTTCCGTCGTCCTCGATCCTGATCTCGCCCGAGCGGACCTGCATCGTGATCGTGCGCGCGCCGGCGTTGCGCGCGTTCTCGAAGAGGTTCACGAGCACCTCCTTGACCTCATCCCGCCGCGCAAGCCCCCAGACCGGCCCAGTTGCCGCGTAGCGCACCGCCGTCCCTTCACCTGCCAGCTGGTAGAGCTGCGCCACTTCCGCGGCAATCTCCGCGAGGTCCACGCGCTGCGGCGGCGGTGGCTCCTCGCCCGGCACCGCGAAGCGACTGAACGCGCGGGCGATGGTGTCGAGCCGATCGATCTCGCCCAGGATGCGGCGGCTGGTCTCCTCGAGCGTTTCGGCAAAATTCTCCCGGCGGTCGCGATAGACCCGCTGCAGATGCTGGATCCCGAGCCGGACCGGCGTGAGCGGATTCTTGATCTCGTGCGCCACCTGGCGGGCCATCTCGCCCCAGGCCAGCACGCGCTCCGCACGCGAGAGGTGCGTCACGTCCGTGAGTGCGAGGACCACCCCGCTCAGGTCGCCCCCGAGCGCAGCAACCTGCACGCTCACGCGCCGCTGGTCCGCGGAGAGCTCGAAGGAATCGCCGGGGCGCGCGGGATCGGCGAGGATGCTCGTCAGCGCGGTGCGGAGGGGCTCCCAGTCGCCCGCGAGGCAGTCGGCGAGCTGCATCCCTTCCCGCAATGGAACGCCGAGGAGGTCGGTGGCCTGGCGATTGGCCACGAGCACGGCGCCATCGGGATCGAGCGCGATCACGCCGGTCGCCACCGTGGCCAGGACCGCGGCGGTGCGCCGGCGCGACTCCTCGAGCGCCCGCTGACTGGCGCGGACATCCGCCGCCATCCGGTGGAAGGCCCCGAACACCGGCTCGAATTCCACGGGCGGCGTGGCGCCCGGCAGGGGCGGCGCCTTCCCCTGCCCGACCGCGACGGCGGCGCGCCGAAGCTCCGCGACCGGCCGGGAGAGGGCACGAGCCGCCACGCCGGCGGCCGCGATGGCCGCAACGATCCCGGTCACCGTCGCGAGCAGCAGGACGAGGGCAAGCTCGAACTGCTGCCCTTCCGGATCGAGAGGGCCGCTGACCTGCGGGCTCGCGAGCACCCCGATGCCACCGGTCGGCGCGAACTCGATGACCCGGTAGCCGACCCGCTCGGCGAGCTCGGGCATGATGCCGTCGCGCGTCGTCTCGACTTCGCCCTCGAGCGCGAGCGAGCGGAAGGCGCTCGCGTCCATGAGCGGGGGTACCACGCCCAGCTCGCTCAGCAGCGGCGCGCTCGTGGCGACGAGCGCGCCGCCGCGGTACAGCGCCAGGTCGGCGTCCACCCGGTCGCCGAGCCGGCGCAATGCTTCCGTAAGTGGTACGCCGGGGGTCCGGAGGAGCGCACCGGCACTCTGCGCGGCATCGCGCAGCGTCTGCGTGATCAGCAGGTCCCGCCCGCGCTCCGCCTCTTCGCCGAAGTGCGCGAAGGACCAGGCCGCGAACGCCACCGTCGGAAGCACGAAGAAGACCGCCAGCGCGAGTGCCACACGGAGGCGGAACGAACCCGCGACGCGGTGCCACCCGGGTGATCCGGGCCGCTCCGGCGCGAGGAGCGCTCCGGCCGCCAGCACGATCCCGCCGAGCAGCGCCGCGTTCAGCAGCAGAAGGAGAAGGCCGCGCACGGTCAGCCGGGCCGGATCCTGCAGCTCGACGCGCGCCAGCACCTCGCGCGGTCCGCTGGGCAGCGCGATCGCGCGTTCCGCGCGCAGCGACCATCCGGCGCGACGCCACACGAGCGGTCCCGCCGGCCCCACCGCCGCCACCGGCGATCCGAGCGTGAGCCGGTACGACGGCGTCGCATCCGGATCCCCGGCGAGAAGGCGCCCCAGCCGGTCGCGGGCGACGAGCGCGGAGCGCGGCCCGATCACAACCGTGAGCACGCGATCGGGCGACGTTCGCTGGACGAGGACATGGTGGACCCCAGGCACCGACGGCAGGCTCTGGATCTGATGGCGAGTGCCGGCCGGCAGCGCGCGCGCGAGCGCCCCGAGCGTTTCGCGCGGAAGCGCGAGCGAGTCGATCGGGAGATCCACCACGGGCACGCCGTCGGGCGTCCAGAGCGCGAGGCGGACAGGATAGCCCCGCGCCTGCAGCGGGGAGCCGCGCCAGAGGGCGTACAAGGCCGCGGCACTTCCGTCGCCCGGCGACGAAGCGATCGCGCGCGAGAGCTGCTCCAGCATGGCCCGCGCCTGCGGGTCCGGGTCGCTCCCGAGTCGCGCGACGTCCGCCTCGGCGCGCAGGAGGCGGGCCGCGATGTCGGCGTTCCAGGTGAGGCACGCAGCCAGTGAGCCGAGCACCGCGGCAGTGCCGACCACGGCGCTCATGCGGGGCGCACCCGAGATCGTCAGGAGCAGCGGCAGGGCCCAGACCAGCGGAAGCCAGGACGGCCATGCGACGCCGGGCTGCCACGTCGCGATCGCGGCCGCGGAAATGGCGAGCGCGAGCAGCACGCCCGTGAGCGTGCGCCAGCGGGAGGCGCGCGGCTCCCCGGTCCCCGCGAGCGCGCCCGCGAGAAGCGCCAGCGGGGCGCCGGCGAGCATGAGCCCGCACTGCCACGCGATCCACAGCGCGAGCGGTGTGCCCTGTGCAGGCGGCGCGACGGCCGGCGCAAGCAGCGCCACGGCCACCGGTGCGGCCGCCGCCAGCGCGACTGCCGTGGCCAGTCCTGCACGTGTCCGCCGGGGCCGCTGGATCCACGCGAGGCCCGCCAGCAGCGCGAGCGCGAGCCCCGTCAGGATCAGCGCGGCCGGCGATCCGGTGAGGGTCCCGAGCAGGGGATGTGCGAACGTCCCGCGGGAAAAACCCTGCTCCACACCGAGGAGCTCGCCAATGGGTGCGCGCGCGGTGAGCCAGAGAAAGGCCGGAATCACGAGGGCGCGCTGGAGGGTCGAGGGCGCGAGAAAGAGCGCCAGCGCGAGCGCGGCGAGCGCCAGCCAGAGGACGGCATTGGCGCCGCGGTCGTACACGCGCGCCCGCGCTTCGTCCTGCTGGGGAGGCACGGGTTGCACGCTGAAGAGGAGGCGGCGACCCTCGGTCGTCGGCTCCTCGTAATCGAAGATGTCGCTGTTGCCCTCGGGAGCGGCGCCCGGCGGATAGACCAGGAGGCCGACCTCGGTGGAACGTCGGAACCGCTCGGCGAGGCTTCGATCGCGATCCGCGACGGCCGAATCGGCCCAGATGAGCACACTCGCGACGGCGACCCGACTGCCCGAGTGGCGGCGTGTCTCGAGGAGCACGTAATATGGAACGGCGCGGACGGCGATCGAGTCGCCGATCGTCTCCGCCGGGAGGCGGTGGCGGCCCGCCCAGGCCCAGGGGGCGCCCCCGGAATCGAGAATGACGACGGCCCGCTCGATGCCACGGCCGGGCGTGGCGGCGGCAAGCCGCCGAAAGGCCTCGGCGCGCTCGAGGCGCGCGGCGTCGGCCCCGACCCCCGCGAGGCGCACGGCCTCATGCAGGGCGGAGCGCAGCTCGCCATCCACGCGCTCGCCGTAGGCTTCGATGCGCGCCTCGCGCTGCGCCGGCCAGTCCCGCTCGATCGCGCTGAGCTGCCGCTGCGTGACGAGCAGCTGCGCCGCCATCACGCCGAGCGTCATTGCGAGCAGCGCCGCGGCGAGCCGGCGCCAGCGCGGCAGCAGGCCGATCGCGCCGATGGCGGCCACCGCCGCAGGCCAGCTCCAGGCCGACCCCGGCAGGCGCAGCCATTCCGCGGCGGCGAGCACCGCGGCGAGCACCAGCACCAGCCACCAGTGAGAGCGATGTCTCAAGACGGGCGTCCCTGGCGAATGAAAGAGATGACCCCGGGCGCGGTCCGCGAGCGATTGCGGGAGCGGCCGGCCCTGATCGTGCCGGTCGGCACCACGGAGCAGCACGGGCCGCACCTGCCACTCGGCTGCGACACGCTCATCGTCGAGCGACTCGCCGACGATCTCTCGGCTGCGACGAGCGTCATCCGCACGCCGACCCT
>JBLNHD010000232.1:0-7700 GCA_050268825.1 Gemmatimonadota bacterium | reverse complement strand
GGATGCAGACCTTCCCGAGGTCGTGCAGCAGCCCCGCCAGCCCGAGCGACCGCACCGTCTCCGCCCCGAGCTCGAGATACTCGCCGAGCGCCATCGCCAGCACCGAGACGTTCATCGAGTGCGTCGTCGTATACTGGTCGTGCTCCTTGAGCTGGAGGAGCGGCATGACCATGGCCTGTTCCGCGTGCATGGCCAGCGAAAGCGATCGCACCACGCCGTCCGCCTCCGCCGCGTGAAGCCGGCCGGTGGAGCGCACCTCGTCGTGCATCCACGTCACCGCATCCCGCTCGTCGCGCAGGGCGTAGCTCAGTCCCGCCATCGCCAGGTTCTCTCCCGGCACCTTCACGACCGACTCGACGGTGACGAGCCCGAAGCGCACCGGCAGCGACCCGCCGTGCCGTGCGTCGGCGGAGCTCGCGGGCCGGATGCCGAGCCGCGCCGCCAGATCGCCGAGGAGGCGGGCGAACTGGGCGGCATCGAGACGCTCGAGGAACTCGATGCGCTCGATGCCCGCGCGCGCCAGCTCGTCGCTCCACTCCCATCCCTCGAGCTCGGGGAGGACTTCGTCGCCGGCCACGACCTCGCCGGAGAGGAAGGTGAACTGGATGGCGGGGCTCGCCGCCTGCAGGTCGTCGAGGGCCGCATGCGCCGCGTCCACGGCCCGCCGCGTGGCCGGGTGCTCGTCACCGTACAGCCCCATCGTGGACAACGTGCGCGAGAGCGCCGTCAGGAAACGGCCGGGGGCGCTCATGCGGCGTCTCCCGCGGCCGCCCGGATCTCCGGATCGCGGTCGCGCCGCGCGCGGGCAATCAGCCACTTGACCCGCGGATCGGTCGAGCCGAGCGCGCAGACGCCTGCGAGCGCCGCGAGCATGGCCGGGGATTTCGGCGCCAGGCGGTTCGGGAGCCAGCGGCGCGCAGGGAAGGCGATCATGATGAGCCGGGAAACCGCATCGGAGGCGCCCGTGGCGACCAGCGACCGGATCGCGAGCACGCGGAGATCCATGTCGACCTTTTCGTTGCGCGCCAGTGCGTCCAGCAGCGGGATGAGGAGCGGGGGGCACTCTTCGCGCGCGCTTCCGAGCGTCATGCCGAGCACCCGCGCGTCGCTGTCGCGCAGGCCGAGCTCGAGCCCCTCGTTGCGATGCGGGCGCGAGTGCAGCATCACCTTGATGGCTTCCCGCCGTACCCGCGCGTCCGGGCTCTTGGCGTACGGCGCGGGGGAGAACCCGCCCGGCCATGTGGCCGGATCGAGGAAGAGCTGCAGGAGGTTCCGCTGGAGGAACCAGGGCGCATCGGGGAGCCGGTCGGCAGCGGCCTGGCGCATGCCCGGCCCGCCCTCGCGCAGGAACCGCAGGACGGCGGCCCGCGTGGTCCGCCCGGTGGCGCGTTCCAGCGCGTCGATGAGCGGCTCCGCCGCCGCGTCCCCCAGGCGGGCCACCAGGAGCGAGACGATCGCGAAGTCGGGCTGGTCTCCCGCGAACTCGGCCCGGAGCCGCTCGGGCGTGGCCACCCGGTTCCAGAGCGTCTCGACGCTGGCGCACGGCGGTGCCTTCATGAGGAGCCCTGCCACCGCCTGCAGCTCGCCGAGTTCGATGAGGTGATCGACCGCCTTGAGGACCGACGGGCCGATGCAGTCGAGCTCGAGCGCCATGCGAATCACCGTGGCGGGCTCGAGCGGAACCGGCGTGTCCATCAGCCGGTCGGCCGGCGCCTGGCGCACCATGCCTTCGAGGATCGCGTTGTACGATCCCGGGTTCGGATCCTCGAGCCCCCAGTTGCCGAGGAGCTGCGCGATGTTCTTTCGCAGCCCGGCGTCGCCCGTGCGGTTCGCCTCGCCCCTGTCGCTTCGAGGGGCGTTGTGGGCCAGCTTGTGCAGAAGGCGCAGCAGGTTGTGCGAGATCGTATGCTCGGGAGTTTCGGCGGCCGCCTCGAGCACTTCGACGACGGCATCGACGGCGAGGATCTGCGAGGAATCGAGCGCGGCCCGCCGCCGCGCCGCCTGATCCGCGCCGGCTTCGAGCAGGCGCCGCAGCGTTTCGGGGTCGAGCGATCGGACCAGGCGCTCCACCCGCTGGCGCAGCCGGCTCTCGCCCGCACCGACGCGTCCCGAGCGCTCCTCCGCCAGCTGCGACAGGTAGCTCGTCACCACGCGGTCGTAGGTGAGCTCGGACTCCGTCACGCTCCGGTCGGTGACGATCAGCGACTCCTCATCCTCCGGGGGAGGCGGGTCCGTGGCGACGGCAGCCTGGGCCAGCTCGATCCATCGATCCCGCTGGGGCGTCGCATCGTCGCCCGTGTCGGCCCGTTCCACCTCGAGCGCCAGCCGGTCGTAAGCGGCGGCATGCAGCTCGATATGGGCCCAGGGCTCCAGCTCGGGGAGGCGGGGCCCGAGCGGCCCCGCGCCACGAGCCGGGTCGGCGCTCAGCGCGCCGAGGAGCGAGTCGATCTCCTCGAGCGACGTGCCGGCCATGAAGCGCACGGACGCGATCCGATGGCGGTGAAGGCGGCGGGCCAGATCGCGGAGCAGGGCGTTGTTGGGATCGGTGGTGACCTTCTCGATGACGAGCTGGTGGCGAGCCACGCCCAGCGTCACCGACTCGCGGCGGGCGAGGAGGGTGTCGAGCCGCCGCACGAAGCGATCGGCCGAGGCCTCGAGCTGCGGGTGGCCGGCGGGGTACATGGCGCGCTTGTGCAGCACGATCGAGAACTCGACCAGGAAGTCGGCGAGCTCGCGCGACAGGGCGGCATCGGGTCCGGTCCGGCCCGACGACCGCCGACCGCCGCGACGCGGCCGCTCCGGCCGCTCGACCGACGGCTGGGCAGCGGACTCGTCTGCGTCGTGGCCGCTCTGTCCGGCCGAATCCCGGCTTGGATCCATGCGCATCCCGGCTGGCGTGGCCTGCGGTGAACTTGGGGCTCAAAGGCAAGTTCCGAGCCTTTCGGGCCGCTGGTGCAACTCCTTGTCTGGCAAAGAGATCCATGAGTCGGGCCAGGTGGGCCGCCGGGGGCGGGCGTGCCGGTCGCGGCAGGATTTCTCACTCTGCATCGCTCCGCGCTATCTTCCCTCGCGACTTGGACTTCACCCTCACCACCGGACGCAATGGCCGACCCTGCCGTCATGGACAAGCTCGTCTCGCTGTGCAAGCGGCGGGGCTTCATTTTCCAATCGTCGGAGATCTACGGCGGCCTCGGCTCGGTCTGGGACTACGGCCCGCTCGGCGTCGAGCTCAAGCGGAACATCAAGGAGCGGTGGTGGCGGGCCATGGTGCACGAACGCGACGACATCGAGGGCCTCGATGCCGCCATCCTGATGCATCCGCGGGTGTGGGAGGCGTCGGGCCACGTCTCGGGGTTCACCGACCCGCTGGTCGATTGCCGGCAATGCAAGAACCGCTTCCGCGCCGACGATCCCCGGCTCAAGGGCACGCCCGGCACCCCGGAGGCGCAGTGCCCGGTCTGCGGCAGCCGCGGCACGCTGACGGAGCCGCGGCTCTTCAACCTCATGTTCAAGACGTTCATGGGGCCGGTCGAGGAGCAGGCGGCCGTCGTCTATCTCCGCCCGGAAACGGCGCAGGGGATCTACGTCAACTACCTGAACGTGCTGCAGGGGTCGCGGCAGCGCGTCCCGTTCGGCATCGCGCAGATCGGCAAGGCGTTCCGCAACGAGATCACGCCGGGCAATTTCATCTTCCGGACCCGCGAGTTCGAGCAGATGGAGATGCAGTTCTTCGTGAAGCCGGGCACCGATGCCGAGTGGTTCGAGCGCTGGCGCGAGCTGCGCATGGGCTGGCACCACGCGCTCGGGCTCGCACCGGCCCGCCTCCGCTGGCACGAGCACGGCCCCACCGAGCTCGCGCACTATGCTCGCGCCGCCTACGACATCGAATACGAGTTCCCGTTCGGCTGGAACGAGATCGAAGGCATCCACAACCGCGGCGACTTCGACCTGGGGCGTCACCAGCAGCACTCGGGGAAGAAACTCGAGTACTTCGACCAGGCCGCCAACGAGCGATACCTCCCGCTCATCGTCGAGACCTCGGCCGGCGCCGACCGCGTCACGCTCACGGTGCTGGTCGATGCGTACCGGGAGGAGCAGGTCGAGGGAGAGACCCGCGTGGTGCTCGGCTTTCACCCCGCCATCGCGCCGATCAAGGCGGCCGTGCTCCCGCTCGTCAAGAAGGACGGCATGCCCGAGGTCGCGACCGCCGCCTACGACGACCTGCGGAAGCACTTCCCCTGCTTCTACGACGACAGCGGCGCCATCGGGCGCCGGTACCGGCGGATGGACGAGGCCGGCACGCCGTTCTGCGTCACGATCGACGGCGACACGGTCGCGGATCGCACCGTGACGGTTCGCCAGCGGGACTCGATGCAGCAGGAGCGCGTGTCGCTCGAGCGGCTGCGCGAGTTCATCGAGGACGCACTCCGCGGCTGAGCCGCGCGCCAGCCATGCGCCTCGCCGATTTCGAAGCCATGGTGCGCCGGCTCTCCGCGGAGGTGCCGGCGCATTTCTTCGACGGCATCGCAGAGGTCGTCGTCTCTCCCCGCGCGGTGCCGCACCCGGTCCGCGCCGACATCTACACGCTGGGCGAATGCGTGCCGCTCGACGTCGGGGAAAGCGGGGGCGACATCCAGAGCCGGATCGTGCTCTATCACGGCTCCTTCGCCGCTCTCGCCCGCCTGGAGCCCGGGTACGACTGGCGGGGCGAGGCGTGGGAGACGCTGACGCACGAGCTGCGGCATCACCTCGAGTGGCGGGCCCGCGCGCCGGACCTCGAGGCGTTCGACGAGGCCGCCGAGCAGAACTTTGCGCGGCACGACGGAGAGCCCTTCGACGCGGCGTTCTACCTCGACGGGGAAGCCGCCGCGCCCGGCGTCTACGCGGTGGACGACGACTATTTCCTCGACCGAGTGGTCCGCGAAGTGCCGGGCGACGTGACGTTCCGCTGGCATGGAGCGCAGTACCGGATCGCCGTGCCGGCGGGTGCGACGCTGCCCGCTTTCCTGACGGTCGAGGGGCTCGAGGAGCCGCCGCCCGGGGACCTTGTGCTGGTCCTGCGCCGGCGGCCGCGAATCCTCGACCTCTTCCGGCGCGCGCCGGTCTTCGAAGCGACGGTCCGCGCACTCCCCGTTTAGATTTCCGGTTTACGCGACAGACAGAGGGATTTCGAATGCGGATGTATTTCGCCGGCATACTCCTGGCCGCGGCCTGCGCCTCGCCTCCCACGGGTGGGCCGCCGGCGCCGGCGCCGTTGCCGGTGGGGGACGGTTTCGACTATCGGATCGGGGTGTCGAGCGAGTCGGGAGACATCATCTCCTGGATCCGGCCGGGTCCCGACTCGCTCGCCGTCGAGCGTGTCGTGCCGGTCGGGATCATGCCGGCCGACATCGACGGCCCGCACAACGTGGCGATGGCCCCCGACCAGCGGAGCTACTACGTCACGATCGCGCACGGCGCGCCCTACGGGACGCTCTGGCGCATGGATGCTGCGGGGGACACCCTCCTCGGCCGCGCGACGCTGGAGTACTACCCGACGACGATCGCCCTTACGCCGGACGGGGAGCTGGCCTTCGTCGCCAACTCCGATTTCTTCGGGGATCGTCCGCGGAAGAACCCGGTGTCGGTCGTGCATACGGAGTCGATGGAGAAGATCGCCGACGTGACGGCCTGCGACATGCCGCACGGGGTGCGCGTCAACCGCGCCGGCACGCGGGTGTACGTGACCTGCATGGATTCGGACGAGCTGCTCGAGCTCGACGTGTCGACGTTCGCGATCGCCCGGCGCGCCCGCACCGGCACCGCGACGCCCGCCGACCACGCCGCGCATGGCGCTCCCACCGGCTCCGCGCCGGCCGGCCCCGGTGCCGCGGGCGCCTGTGCTCCCACGTACGTCAGCGTGTCACCGGACGACAGGACCCTCTTCGTGGCGTGCAATGCCGGCAACTCGCTGCAGGTCTGGGACGCGGCGACGCTCGAGCCGCGCGGGCAGGTGGCGGTGGGGAAGGGGGCCTACAACGTCGAGGTGTCCCCCGACGGCGGGCTGGTGCTCGTGACGAACAAGAAGGACCGGAGCGTGAGCCTCGTGGATGCGCGCTCGCTGAAGGAGATCGCGCGCATTCCGACGACGAAGCCGGTGGTCCACGGGGTCGCGTGGTCGCCGGACGGGCGGTACGCGTATATTTCGCAGGAGTCGGTCGGCGCCGATCCCGGGGCGGTGGACATGCTCGATGTGGCCGGCCGGCGCGTCGTCGCGACCGTGCCGCTGCCGGCCCAGCCGACCGGCATCACCATCCATCGGCGCTGAGCCGACCAGGACGAACGATGGTCTACGAGACGACGACATCCCTGAGCGCCGCCGACGTCATCGCCCGCGCCAAGCGTTTCTTCGCCGAGCGGGTGCCGCAGCAGGCCGCCTTTCCGGAGAAGGAGGGGCCGACGTACCTCCTCCTGCGCGGGCAGGGCACCGAGGAAATCGCGATCGCGATCCTCCCCGCCGAGCGCGGCGTGCGCGTGCGCGGCTCGACGCTCCTCTTCGACCAGCCGCTCGATCGCTTCCTGTCGACCCTTCCGCGGGTGGAGGAGGCCGCGTGAGCGGCGAGCTTCCCCTGCGCGTGATGGTGCAGGATGTCTGGGACGAAGTGCGGATGTCGCTGCCGGCCTCGACGTCCGCCGCCGAGCTCAAGCGCCAGGCACTCGCGGTCACGCGCGTCATGCGCGACCCCGACGGCTACGTCCTCAAGTTTCGCGGGGCCGAGGTCGCGGATGGCTCGACGCTCGCGGAGGCGGGCGTCGTCGCCGACGCGAACCTCATCGTCCTTCCACGCCGGCGCCGGCCGGTTCGCTGACATGACGCGGGGCGAGCGCGCGGGGACCGCGCACCGAACGCTCTCGCTTCTCGCAGCGGCCTTTCTGGCCTTCGACGGCGCTGCCCTTGCCGCGGGCGGGCTCTGGCTCCGCCGTCCGATGCTCGCCCTCATCGGCGGGGCGCTCTTCCTCTCCAGCGGCCTCGTGCTCGTCTTCTGGCGCTGGCACCAGCGTCAGCTCGCCGCGATCGTCGAGGCCCGCCGGGCGCTGGCGGCGGACGCTCGTGCGCTGCAGGACCTGATCCGGCGCAACTGAGCGGCTCGCGTGCCCGTTCCCGTCTTCACACATCGTGACTGCCTGCTGCACGATCCCGGGCCCGACCATCCGGAGCGGCCCGATCGGCTGCGCGCCATCCTGCGCGACCTCGAGTCCGAGCCCGCGGCGCAGCTGCTCGACTCGCCGCTCGCGCCCGACGAGCTGATCGCATCGGTGCACGACCGCGCCTACCTGCGCCAGCTGGAAGAGACGGCGGCGCGCGGCGGCGGCGTCCTCGACGCCGACACCACGATGAGCGGTGCGAGCTGGCAGGCCGCGCTCCGGTCGGCCGGCGGCGCGGTCGCCGCGGTCGAGCACGCGATGGCCGGGCGGGGCGCCGCCTTCTCCGCCGGCCGGCCGCCCGGCCATCATGCCCTGCGCGACCGCGCCATGGGCTTCTGCCTCCTTGGCAACGCGGTGCTCGCCGCGCGCGCCGGCCGCCAGCGCGGCGCGCGGCGCGTGCTGATTGTGGATTGGGATGTTCACCACGGGAACGGCACCCAGGCGCTCGTCGAGCACGATGCGACGATCCGCTTCGTCTCGCTGCACCAGTCTCCCTGGTGGCCAGGCACTGGCGC
>JBLNHD010000231.1:0-4774 GCA_050268825.1 Gemmatimonadota bacterium | reverse complement strand
AACCACTCACGGAGACCGCACCATGATCCTCCATTGGACGAGCGCCTCGCTTGCGCTCCTGACGCTCGCCGCCGCACCGCTCGCGGCGCAGGACCGCGAATCCGACCGCGAGCGCACGCGTTCGGAACGGCAGCGCGCCGAGGAGCGGGCGCAGGCCGAGGCCCGGGGGCGCGGGCTGATCCTCGAGCGGCGCCCGTTCGCGGCGGGTGAAGCATTCCAGTACGCCTTCAGCCGGGCACGGATCGGGGTGACCGTCGCGGTGGACGGCGAGGATCGGAACGGGGCGCGGATCGAGAGCGTCGTGGATGGCGGGCCCGCGCACAAGGCCGGCATCCGCGCCGGGGACATCATCACCCGCTTCGACGACACCCGGCTGGACGGCGAGAATGCGGGAGAGCGGCTCGTCGAGCTGGCCCGGGCGCTCGAGCCCGGTGACACGGTGCGGGTGGAGTACACGCGCGACGGCCGGCGGGCCAACGCCACGATTGTGGCTCAGGAGGTCGAGGGCGGCTTCACCATGACCCTGCCCTCGATGGAGCGCCTTGGCCCAATGGTGCACGATCTGCGGGATCGCGTGATGCTGCTCGGCAGCGGGATCGGCGGGTTGCACCTCAAGGAGGTCACCCCCGAGCTCGGTGAGTACTTCGGCACCAGCGAGGGCGTGCTCGTGCTCGAGGCGCCAGCCGATTCCACGCTTCCGCTCCGGGCCGGAGACGTGATCCTGGCGATCGACGGCCGGGAAGTGCAGTCCGCCTCGCACGCCCAGCGGATCCTGGCCTCCTACGATGCCGAGGAGACGGTCCGGTTCAACATCATGCGGAAGCAGCAGCGCCAGACGGTGGAGTGGAAGGTGCCGGAGAACCGGTGGCGCACGCAGGGGGGCGTCCGGAACGGGGTGTACCAGTTCCATCGGCCGGCAGCGCCGGTCCGCGCCAGGGTGCGGGCAAACGGGCGGGCAGGAGCGTAGGCGGATCTCGGGAGCCGGATCGATCGCGGGAAGAGCGAACGGTCCCTGACGAAGAAGCGGCGCCAGGCCTCCGGGCCTGGCGCCGCATTCGTTGTTCCGCTCGACCGCGCGGACTGCACTTCACTTCGCTCGGACTGCCTTGCTCGCTCGGGGCAAGAGGAACGACGTGGACGTCGGCCTCCGCCCGGTACCACAGGGACGAACGGTCCTGCATGCTGCACCCGCGGTTTGACACTGCACCCACTTCATATGCGGCGACGCGGGCGTCGCCACGACATGCACATCATCGGCGGGGCGGGGGTGCCGCCCCGGCGCGGTCACTGCCAGGTCTTGCCGAGGTTGGCCTGAGTGGCGTTCCCGATCGAGCTGCCCTGATGCCAGACCTCCTCGATGTTCCGCGAGATTTCGGTGAGTGCGGCGTCGGACGCCGGAAGCCCATCCTCCTGCAGGAACTTGATCGTGGCCGCCGGGATGATGTTGTGGAGGTTCATCACGATCCGGGCGTAGTCGCTCAGATGCCGATGCGCGATCTCGCCGACCTGGCGGTCGCCCAGCGAGAGCGCCGTCGTATGCAACATCACGTAGCCGATCGTGGCCAGGCTGCACGCCGTGTAGTCGTCGCGGAGATTCTTCGGGAGGCCCTCGTTGCGGACGAGATCCACCGCCGCGGCGCCGAGGCCGAGCACGGCCGAGCCGGCCTGCTTGAGCAGGTCTGCGGGACCCTTGCCGCCCTTGTTCTTCGCGAGGCCTTCGAGGGTGCTGATGTGACCTTCGATGGTGCCGTTGATCGAGCGAAGCTCGCTCGTCACTGCGGGATAGTTCTTGAGATCCTCGATCTGTCCGTCGATCGCCTTCTTGATGTGCTGCTCCAGAGCCAGCATGTCCGTGACATAGCTGTTCAGAGCCTCAACCGGATCCTTGGAAGCCATTCGACACCTCTCGTATGCGGTTCAGCGGGCGCGCAAAGCCCGCGATCAGGGCAACGAAAGGAGTATGGCGATTGCGGGGCGTTTCTGAGGTGATCTCGGTCACTCAGTTCTTGCCGCCGATGGCGTTGCGGTAGAGCGTGGACATGGTCGAATCGGCTGCGATGCGGTAGAGGAGCGCTTCGTATTCCTCGATGCTCAGCCCGTTGGCGTCCAGCACCGAGTCCGAGCGCGCCGGAAACTCGCGCGCCCCGAGCGTGATGGCGGCCGCCCGGGACACGAGCGCCATGGCCGAGTCGACGGCGGCCGTGTCGGAGGCGGCCGCAGGCGCGGCCGCGGGGCGATCCCCTCCGCAGGCGGCGGCCAGGAGCAGGAGCGCCGCGAGGAGCCGCCGGCACATCAGCGGTGCTCCGACTTGGGGCGCCCTGCCGGCGCGCCCCTGCGTTTGTCGGCGGGACTCGGCGCCGTGGTTCCGCCCTCCCGGCGCGAGGCTCGTCCCGACTGATCCCCGCCGGTTCCCCGCCGGACGTGCTCCCGCCGGATCGCGTCCGCCAGCGCCTGGCCGCGCAGTCCCTCGTCGAGCCTTCCACGGACGAAACGGCCGAGCCCGGGCACGGGCCCGTGCTCCCGGGCCGCCTTCCACTCCTCTTCCAGGACGCTGCGCGCGTCGGTGGCGGGAAGTTTCCTCTCCGCCAGGACGGCCAGCACCGCCGCGAGGTCCGGTTGCGAGACGCCGGCTCCGCGGATCTCCTCGGCAAGCGCCGGCAGGGCCGCCGCGGCCGCGATCCGGGCCGCGAGACTGTCGGCGCCTTCCATGCGGCCATCGGCGACCTGGGCCTGAGCGGCCGACGTCGCGCCGAGCGCGAAGATGATCGTGGCGAGTGGGCGCATGTTCGGGAGGAACCTCACCCGCGCTTGAGCAGCAGCGAGAGCACGGTGGCGGCCAGAGCAAGAATGACGAGAATCTCGATGAAGGCAGGACCGCGGAGCCGGTTCGTTCCCATGGCAGACCATTTCACGACGGGTTCGTCGAACTGCGAGAAGGATTCTAGGCAAGGTCCCGCGGATTTTCCAGCAATGTGATGCGGCCGCTTGTGGCCACTGGCTCGAGACCATGACCTTGGCAATCCACCTTATCGGAGTGCACGATGACGCGGTTCGCACAGTTCCTTGTCACGGCCGCCATCGCGGCCTCGGTTCCGGGATGCATCGCGGCGGCGGCTGCCGCCGGCGCCGGCGGTGCCGTGTACGCCACCACGCGGGGGGCCGAGTCGATCCTGCAGGGTCAGCCCGACGGGCTCGCACCGCGCGTGCGCTCGGCGCTCGAGCGGCACCAGGTCACGATCACCGACACGAGCATCGAGGACGGGGGAGACAAGCAGACCTGGGAGGGCTCAGCCGGCGAGCTCACCGTCAACGTGACCGCCGAGCGCGAGTCGCCCACCACGACCAAGGTGGAAGTCACCGCGCGGAAGAACGTCGCCGACTGGGACAAGGATTTCGCCGAACGGGTGCTGCGGGACATCGTGGGAAGCGAGTAGGGACGCGGGACTCGAGTCTCGAGTCTCGAGTCCCGCGTCCCGCGCCCCTACCTCCGCTGGAGCGGAATGTCGTTCGAGGTGCGGGTGCCGAGGGAGAGAATGAGGCGCTGCGGCGCGAAGCCGTCCTTCGAGACCTGCACGTACTGCGTCCTGCAGTCGTCCACCAGCGAGCGGTCGAACTCGAGGGTGTACGCCCCTTCGTCGTCGGCGAAAGTGGCGTAGGGCGTTCCCAGGATCTGCAGATAGGCCCCGGGGAGCGGCTGCCGGGTGCCGGCACGATAGACGCGCCCCGACACCGTGCCCAGCTCGGGAGGGACCGATGGGTCCCTCGGCGGGCGAGGCCGTGGCGTGCAGTCGTTCTCGCGGTCGTCGGTAAGCTGGTTGACCCAGCTCGCGGAGACCGGGCCCGGCGGGCGATCGGAACCGAGATGGCGCGGCCCGAAGAGCCGCTGCGCTTCGGAGCGCATCTCCGCCTCGCGCGCGGCCGCGAGATCGGTCGGAGCAGCCGGCAACGGCTCCGGCGCCCTTGCCGGCGGCTCGGGCATCGAGCCCACGGGTGGGCGATCCGGCTCCGGCGCCGGCTCACTTCGAACCGTCACCTCCTCCGGCATTTCCGCCCCGCGCACCACCTGGGGCCGGGGCACGCGCCGCACCGGGAGCGGCTCGTCCGCGCGCACCGGCAGGGGCGCGGGCTTCGGTGCAGGCGCGAAGGCCGGCAGCTCGACCATCTGCACCCGGGGCGGCCGGGTGGCAACGGCCTCGTCCGCTGATCCCACCTCAGACCGGCTTCCCAGCACCACGAGCAGGACCAGGACACCGTGCACCAGCGCGCTCCCCAGGAACGCGGGGGTAGCGCGCGTCGTCTGGGCCTCGGGCAGGACCGGGAATGCAGTTCGAGGCTGCATCGACGCAATATGGCCGATCGGCCCGCGGGATGACGAATCGTTATCGGGAATCACTGCAGGAAGATGTTCGAGAAGGTCCGTCGGACGCGACGAGGTGTTGCGCGCAACGTTCCCACTTGTAAGCGGACTGGAACTCACGTCAATGATTGACTAATCACTGGATGCGTGCGCTGACCGGATCCGATTGAGGAAGTGAGTAAAGACGCCGAGTTCATGGGGATTCAGGCAGGCCACGGCCGCCTCCTCTGCCAGCGCTACCTTCGGGCGGAGCTGGTTCACCAGATCGGCGCCAGCCCCGGTTGCGGCGCAGAATACCTGACGGCGATCCGCGCCTCGGCGGCGGGTTACGAGTTCCCGCCGTTCGAGGCGGTCGATGAGGCGGGTAACCCCGGGGGCCCGCTCCAGGAGCTTGTCGGCAACGTCAAGCGTGGGAAG
>JBLNHD010000230.1:0-2648 GCA_050268825.1 Gemmatimonadota bacterium | reverse complement strand
TGAACTGCTCCGAGCATCCAGAGTGCGCGGAAGGTGCCGAGCTTGGCTGTGAGCACTCCACCGGCCAGGGCGCCAATGATGGAGGCGCCGACGCCGAGCGTGGTCTGCACCCATCCGATCTGTTCGACGCTGTACCCCGCATCGAGCCAGAACGGCTTCACCATCGGCGTGAGCGCCAGGTCGCCGAGCTTGAAGAGCAGCACGAAGCAGATGACGCCCGCAATGCCAGGGCTCGTGAGCAGGTCCCGGATCGGCTCCAGAATCGGCTCCTTGGCCGCGGGCGCGCGCGCCGCCGCGGGAAGGCGCAGGTTCGCCGCCGCGAGCACGACGAAGAACGCCGCGGCCGCGAGGAAGAGGCGATGCCAGCCGAGCGCCGCGGAGAGGCCCACCATCACGCCGCCCGCCACGATCATCGCGATGCGATACGCCGTCACGCGGATCCCGTTCGCCGGCCCGAGCTCCTCCTTCGTCGACATCTCGATGGTCGAGGCATCCACCGCGATGTCCTGCGTGGCGGAGAGGGCGACGAGCGCGAAGAGAAGGGCGAAGAACGGCGTGCCCCCGGGCACCGCGAAGACGAAACCGGCGAGCACGAGCGCGATGCCGAGCTGGCAGCCGACGATCCACGCCCGGCGCGATCCCACCCGGTCCACGAGCGGTGCCCAGAGGAACTTGAGTGCCCACGGGAGGGAGGCCCACGAGGCGAGGCCGATCAGCTCGAGCGAGGTGCCGCGGGAGCGGAGGTAGACCGGTACGAGCTCGTTGAAGAAGCCGAAGGGAAAACCCGACGAGAAAGCGATGGCCGCGATCCAGGCGAGCCGGACGCGGAGCGGCGAGGCGAGGGCCGGGGACGGACCGGTCAGAAGAGGAGCAGCGCGGCGGCGAGGATGGCGATCAGCGTGGCGCCGATCAGGAGCAGCTGGGGCGCAATCGCCGATCGTCCGGTCCGCGCCGGCGCCGGCGAGGCGGGTGGCTCGTCGACCGCCATGTGCTCGCCGGTATCGGGCTCCATGCCGTCGAGCGTGAAATAGCCCACGTCCCCCGTACCGTCCGCGACGGGCAGGGCGTCGCCATCGAAGCGGGCGGCCACGACGGTGATATTGTCGGGCCCGCCCCGCTCGTTCGCGAGGTCGATGAGCCGGCTGCAGAGGGCCGGCAGTTCGCCGTGCCGGGCGGCGAGCTCCGCGATCTCCTCCTTCTTCACCGAGCCGGACAGCCCGTCCGAGCACATCACGAGGAGGTCGCCGCGGCGCAGCGACTGGTGGCTCAGGTCCACCCGGACACGCGCATCCGGGCCGAGCGCCTGCAGGATGATGTTTCGCCGCTCGCTCCGCTCCGCCTCTTCCTCGGTGAGCTCTCCGGCGTCCACCAGGCGCTGCGTGAGCGACTGGTCGCGCGTGAGCTGAATGGCGCGGCCCTCGCGCACCAGGTAGCCGCGGCTGTCCCCGATCTGCGCCAGGATCAGGTCGGTGCCGAACACCCCGGCGAGCGTGACCGTGGTGCCCATCCCGCGCACCTCGGGGTGCTCCTGCGCATACTCGTAGAGCTCGCGATTCGCGAGCTCCACCGCTTCGCGGACGCGGAACGCGAAGCGCGTGGCGCTCGCATCCGGATCGGTGGCCCACGCCGTCGAGAGGTGGCGATAGATGATGTCCACCGCCATCGAGCTCGCGAGCTCTCCCGCCGCCGCGCCACCCATGCCGTCTGCCACGACGAAGAGCGAGCCGCGCGGTCCGAGCTCGTGGTCTCGCACGTCCGGCAGGAGGCTGGCCTTGCCGGTGGAGAGATCGGCGACGAGGAAGGTGTCCTCGTTGTGATCCCGGCTCTGTCCGAGATCGGTCTTGCCGAAGACCGAGACCCTGAGCGATCCGCTCAACGCCGGTCTCCCGAATCGGGCCGGGGAAGTGTGACCCGAGGACGGGGGAGCGCGGCCGGGTCCCCGATGGGCCGCCGCACCGAGTCGGTGCTGTCGCGCGCCGGGGCGCTGTCGGTCGAGGTGCGGGGCAACGGGGGCGCAACGGACGGAGATGAAGGTCGAGGCGCCGGAAGCGTGTCGGGAATGGCGGGAGCGGAATCCCGAGCGACCGCGCTGTCGATGCCGGTCGGCAGGGGCACCGGACCGGCCGGCTGCGGAGTCTCGGTCTGCCGCCCCGTCGCGAAGACGATCACGACGCCGATGGCCACCGCGATCAGCCCCAGGATCAGGGGCAGCGGCGACCGCGGCCGTACCGTTTCCGCGGCTCGATCCAACTGCGTCACGCGAGCGCCTTTCCGTGGCAGGGCAATCAGGGATTGGGGAATCTAGAAATCGCAGAGACGAGCGTCAACGTCGGTTTGGCCTAACTTCCGGTGGCTGAGTACCTTGGACGAATGACCCCCCGTCTCGTGCCGCTGCTCGCCACTGTCGCCCTCCTCGCCTGTTCCCGCACCGTCGCCGTGCCCCCGATCGAGCCGGCACCGGCCGACAGCTCACCGGCGGCCGTTGCCGAGGCACTCGTCGAGGCCGCCGCGGGCGATCTCCCTGCGGTGGATTCGGTCGTGGGCCCGCTGCGCCTGCGCGTGCACTACCCGGCCCCGAACGCGATCGTGGATGCGGGAGGGACCATTACGGCCTGGAGAAGGTCAAGGAGCGCATCCTTGAGTACCTC
>JBLNHD010000229.1:0-4589 GCA_050268825.1 Gemmatimonadota bacterium | reverse complement strand
GCGCAACAGGGCCACAACATCGATCGGCTTGCTTTCCTTGTGCCGCACGCCGAACCTGTGCTCCTCGTCCACCACGAGAAGCCCGAGATCCTTGAAGACGACGTCCTTGGAGAGCAGGCGGTGGGTGCCGATGATGATGTCGGTCTGCCCGTCGGCCAGCCGGGCCAGGGCCGCCTTCTGCTCCTTCGGCGTGCGGAAGCGGGAGAGCACCTCGACCTTGACCGGGAAATCCGCGAGCCGCTCGCCGAAGGTGCGGCCGTGCTGCTCCGCCAGAATGGTGGTGGGGACGAGGACGGCCGCCTGCTTGCCCCCCTGCACCGCCTTGAACGCGGCGCGGACGGCCACCTCGGTCTTGCCGTAGCCCACGTCGCCCACCAGCAGGCGGTCCATCGGGCGGGGCTGCTCCATGTCCCGCTTGATGCTTTCGGTCGCGGTGCGCTGGTCCGGGGTATCCTCGTAGAGGAAGCTCGACTCGAGCTCGCGCTGCCACCTGGTGTCCGGCGGAAACGGATAGCCCGCTGACACCGACCGGCGGGCGTACAGGTCGAGGAGCTCCGCCGCCATCTGGCGGATGGCCTGGCGAGTCCGCTCGCGCACCTTGGACCAGCTGGTGCCGCCGAGCTTGTGCAGCTTGGGCGGCGGGCGATCGCCGTCGTCGCCCGCGGCGCGGTACCGCTCGAGCTGGTCGAGCCGGTACAGCGGCACGTTGAGCCGGTCTCCCCCCTCGTACTCGACGATGGCGACCTCGAGCGTGCTCTCTCCCACCATGATCGTGTCGATGCCGCGATAGATCCCGATCCCGTGGTCGAGGTGCACCACGTAGTCGCCGAGCGCGAGGGTTCCGGTGGCCATGCCCGGCGCCGCTTCGCGGTAGCGGCGCGGCCGCCTGAGGCGCCGCGCGCGGCGGAAGATCTCGTGGTCGGTGAGCACCCGGAGCGAGGGAAGCACGAATCCGCCGTCGAGGGCGCCGACCGCGAGCATCGCGTTCGACGAGCGGCGGCCCCCGTCCTCGAGCAGCTCCTCCATGCGCTCGAGCTGGCCCTCGTTGTCACAGAGGATGAGCGTGGCAGTGGAGCCGGCGAGCAGCGCCCTGAGCCGCGCCAGGTCCCGATCCACGCGCTCGGGGGGAAAGAATCCCATCTGCAGATCGGCGGTCTCGTCGCGCATCGCAAGGCGCGGGAAAGCCGCGAGGCTTCGCATCCATGCCTCCGGCTCCTCGAGGATCTCCGCCCTCGTCGGAACATCCTCGCCGAGCCTTCGTGCGATGTCGAGATGGTGCGCCGCCTCGTTCCAGGCGCGAACGACTTCGTCCCGGTCGGGCCCCGGCGCCTCCTCGATGACGAGCGCATCGGGGGGAAGAAGGTCGAGGAGGGTGCGGCGGGAGGCGGACGCGGCGGACGCGGTGGCATGCGCCGATGATTCCGCGGGCGCCGCCCCCTCCCCCGAGTCCGCCATGTCGGCGGTGCCTGCCGCTGCGCCGGCCCGGATCGGCAGCACCGTCACCTCGCCCATCTCTTCCTGCGAGCGCTGCGTGGTGAGGTCGAAGGCACGGAGCGAGGAGATCTCGTCACCCCACCACTCGAGGCGCGCGGGCGCCGCCATGCCGAAGCCGTACACGTCGAGAATGCCGCCGCGGACGCTGAACTCCGCGACCTCCGTGACCGTCGCGACGCGCGTGTAGCCCATCTGCTCCAGCCGGCGCGCGAGCTCTCCGGGCGGCAGCTCCTCGCCGACGGCCAGGCGGACGCGGAGCTGCTCGACTGCGGCCGGCACGAGCGTGCGCTCCGCGGTGGCACGCGCCGTCGTGACGAGCATCGAGAGCCGGCCCGAGAGGAGCGCCTCGATCGTTTCGGCACGCTCGCCGGCGATCTCGTAGTGCGGCTCTTCCTCGCCGAGCGCCTCGCGCTGCGGATAGAGCGCGACGGGCACGCCGGCGAGGAGGGTCAGGTCGGCGAGCCATCGCTCGGCTTCGCCCGGCGTCGGCGCCACCACGACGATCATCCGCTGCGGTGCGTGCCGCGCGATCCACGCTGCCACGGCAGCGCCGCTCGAGCCCGGAAGCCCGCCCAGCCGGAGGACGCTGCCGCGCCCGGGCAGGCGCTCCGCCAGTGCCTGCACCGACGGCGCGCGGCCCACGGCATCGAGCACGCGATCCAGGCTCACGTGCTCCTCCGCCACCCGCTGGCGAGCAGGACCTCGGCAAGTCCCAGCAGGATCGCGGCGACGATGAGCGGGCCCCGCAGGTCGCCGCGCGCGCCGGAGGAAAAAGTCGCGGCCGCCGCTTCGGCGAGGGGGACGACGCGCGCCCCGGGCCAGAGCTCACGCAGCTGGCGATCCGCGGCCGGGGCCAGGCGGGACTCCCGCGGATCCACGCCGACGCTCAGCGCCCCGATGGTGTCGCGCCCGGCGAGGATGTAGTGCACGCCCGGCTCGACCGCGCGGAAGAGGCCGCCACCGTCCACGCGCCAGCTGCGCTCCGCATGGCGCACCTCGGTGGCCAGGTCCGGCAGCGCAGCCGGCTCGCCCGGCGCGCCCTCGACGAGCGCCACCTCGCCGCGCGCGACGCGGTTGAGCAGCCGATCCATGAACGGCATGAATTCGGCCGACACCGGCAGCGACGTCCAGTCGGGCTCCAGGCGGCTGCCGAGCAGCACGAGCGGGCCGCTGCGGACGATCCACGGCGCGCCGGCGGCGGTGGCGAGCACGCCGGTGCGCCCGCTCCCCGAGGACACCAGCGTGTAGCGCCGCAGCACCCGGTGCGCCCCGAGGAACGCGCTGCTGTCACTCGTGACGGGCTCGGCGCGAAGCTCGCCGTAGCGCCAGGACGAGCCCAGGCGCTCGAGCGAGCGGTTGAGCGCGCCGAGGTCCGCCGCATCGGCGGGCGGAAGGATGATCGAGGCATCCGGGCCGGGCCGGCCGATCGTCACTTCGGTGCCGCGCCCGATCCGGCCATTCCCCGCGAGTACGTCGCACGCGGCGACCACATGCCGGCCCGAGGCACCACAGTCGGCCCGCGCAACCGGCGCGATGCGCACGACCGTCTCGCGCCGGTCGTCGAGCCGGAACTCGTCGGCATCGAGCTCCGCCGCCGCGTTCCACCATCCCGCGGGCGCACCGGCGACGTTCACCGTGGCGGCGGCGCCCGGCGTGCCGAGCACCTGGCGTGGCGGGCGGCTGCCCAGGCGGGCCGACACCGGAACGGTCAGCCCCGAATCGCCGGCGAGGGCCACGACGAGACGACCCCCATCCGACGACCAGGGCTGCGGACCGGTGGCGAGCGAGGCGATGCCCGCGTTGGGGGGTGGATCGCCAGGCACCCGGGCCGCGATGACCGGCGGACGAATCTCGGCGGCGGTGAGTCCGCTCGCCTGCAGGTCCGACAGGACCAGCACCTCCCCGGGACGCGGCTCGCTCGCGAGCACCTCGCCGGCGAGCGCGACCGCCGCGCCGACGTCGAGGCGCGCGGGCGACGGCTGCACGCTGTCCACGATCGCGGTGAGCGTCGCGGCGTCGCCGCGGCGGGGCACGCCGTCCGCCGTGATGAGCCAGAGCGCGTCCTCCGCCGTGGCACGGGAGAGCGCGCCGCGCGCCGCGCTCCTGAGCTGGGCAAGGCGGGGCGTCCCGTCGGTGACGGCCGCGCTGCTGGCGCTGTTGTCAAGGATCAGCACGAGCGCGCTCGGCGCATGCCCCGGCACGCCCGTCAGCCGCACGGTCGGTCCCGCCGCCGCGAGCACGATGGCCACGACGAGCAGCGTCCGCAGCAGGAGCAGCAGCCAGTTCTGGAGCTTGAGGCGCTTCTGGTGCTCCTGCGTCGTCGTGAGGAGATAGCGGACGGCAGGAAAGACGATCGTGGGCGGCTGGCGCCGCGCGATCAGGTGCAGCAGGACCGGAATCCCGGCGGCGACGAGGCCGGCGAGGACCCAGGGGTGGAGAAACGCGATCATCGGCCCCGGCCCGCCGGGGCAAGGGCCTCGCGCAGCACCTCGCCGAACGGCGTACTGGTGAGCACGCGGTGATACCCGATGCCCTGGCGGCGGCAGGCGGCGCGCCACTCCGCCACCACGTCGCTCACGGTCCGCTCGTAGGCCGCAGCCCAGTCGCGAGGGCGCAGCACCACCGCTGTCCGGGTCTCGGGGTCTTCGAACCGGGCTTCCGCGGGACCGCTCAGCGTGGCCTCGGCCGGGTCCATGATGTGAAGGACCAGGACCTGGTGGCCGCGGTGGCGCAGGAAGCGCAGCGCGGAGAGCGCCAGGTCGCGGTCGAGCAGCAGGTCCGACACGAATACGACGAGTCCCCGTCGCCGCAGCTGGTCCACCACGCGCCGGAGCGCCGGTTCGGCCGCGGTGCCCTGCCCGGCCTCGACGCGCGCCAGCTCCTGGATCAGCAGGTGCCAGTGACTGTTTCGCGCCCGCGGCGGCGTGACGCTCCGGACATCGTCATCGAAGGTGATCAGTCCGGTGGCATCCCGCTGCCGCACCAGCACGAGCGAGAGCGCGGCCACGAGCCGCTTCGCGTACTCGAGCTTCGGGAGCAGCGCCTCGGGATCCCCGGTCCAGGCCATCGAGCGGGAGGCATCGAGGACCACCATG
>JBLNHD010000228.1:0-7176 GCA_050268825.1 Gemmatimonadota bacterium | reverse complement strand
CGGTTCGCGGCGGAAACGGCCTACGAGTTCAAGGCGCTCGAGCTGCGCCAGATCTTCTCGAGCTCGGGGGGCATGCAGCTCCGGGAGCGCCTCGCCGACCTGAACGCCATCCAGATGCGGATGATCTACCGGCTGCTCGGCCGCAAGGACGAGGACCCCTGGGCCATCGCGCCGGACGAACACGCGATCGTCGTGGCGCACGAGCTCTCGCCCGGGCTCACGGTCCAGCTGGATCGCGAGCACGTCGTGGGCCTCCTCAGCGAGGAGGGGACGCGCACGGCCCACGCGGCGATCCTGGCGCACTCGCTCGGGATCCCGGCGGTCATGGGCGTTACCGGCGCCCTCGACCGCGTGCAGAACGGCACGATGATCCTGCTCGACGGCCAGAGCGGCAATGTGCTGCTCGACCCCACGCCGGAAGAGCTGGACGCCGCCAAGACGCGGGTCAGCCGGCGGCAGCGGTTCGAGCTGCAGCTCGAAACGGTCGTCGACAAGCCCGCGCTCACGCCCGATGGCGTCGCGATCGTGCTCATGGGGAACGTGGACCTCCCCGACGAGATCGATGCCGCCGTCCGGCACGGCGCCGAGGGCGTCGGCCTCCTGCGCACGGAGTTCCTGCTCAACGGCCGCACCTCGATGCCGACGGAGGACGAGCAGACCGACTATTTCCGCCGGGTCGCGAGCGCCTTTCCCCGGCACACGGTCATCATCCGCAGCTACGACCTCGGCGGCGACAAGTTCCCGGCTTCCTTCAACGCCCCGCCGGAAGCGAACCCCTTCCTCGGATGGCGGTCGATCCGGGTCTGCCTCGACCATCCGGAATTCTTCCGGGATCAGCTGCGCGCGATCCTTCGCGCCGCGCACGGACGCGACATTCAGCTGATGCTCCCGCTCGTCACCTCGGTGGACGAAGTCCTGCGGGTGCGCGAGATGCTCGGCGAGGAATCCGCGAGACTGCAGCAGGCGGGCATTCGGGCAGCCAGCAGCGTGCCGGTGGGCGTGATGATCGAAACGCCGGCGGCCGTGGTGATTGCGGACCGGCTCGCGGAGGTGAGCGATTTCTTCAGCGTCGGCACCAACGACCTGACCCAGTACACCCTGGCGGTCGACCGCGGGAATGCCCGACTGGTGGACCGGTTCCTGCCGCATCACCCCTCGATGGTCCGCCAGCTGCGGGACATTCTCGCGGCCGGTGCCACGGCCGGGCTCCCGGTGAGCGTCTGCGGCGAGATGGCGTCCGAGCCACTCGATGCGCTGCTCCTCATGGGGCTCGGCTATCGGCGTCTGAGCGTCGCACCGCCGGCACTGCCGACCGTCAAGTGGCTCGTGCGCGCCGTGCCGGCGGCGGAGGCGGCGACGGCCGCCGACGCCGCGCTCGCCGCCAATCACCCGGCGGACGTGCTCGGTGCGATGCGCGAGCTCGCGCGGCGACACGCCGATCTCCGGCTCCTCGACCCCGAAGGGAACGTTGCTCGACCGCTGATGGGCCGCTAGCTTGCTCGTCTCGCGCCCCGGGGCGCGCCTCGTCACACTCAATCCGAGAACCCGCACCATGGCAGCAGCGAAGCGGCACGTCTTCACGTCCGAATCCGTCACCGAAGGCCACCCCGACAAGGTTGCCGACCAGATTTCGGATGCGGTGCTCGATGCGATCCTCGCCCAGGACCAGCACGGCCGGGTGGCGTGCGAGACGCTCGTCACCACGGGCATGGCGGTCGTCGCCGGCGAGATCACCACGAGCGCGTACGTGCACCTGCCCGACCTCGTGCGCGAGACGGTCGAGCGGATCGGGTATACCGACGCGGAGTTCGGCTTCGACGCGGGGTCGTGCGCGGTCCTCTCGGCCATCGACCGCCAGTCGCCCGACATCGCCATGGGGGTGGATGCGGACGGCGGAAAGGAGCAGGGCGCCGGCGACCAGGGGATGATGTTCGGCTACGCCACGCGCGAGACCCGCGAGCGGATGCCGCTGCCGATCCTCCTCGCGCACCGGATCACCGAGCGACTCGCCGCGGTGCGGAAGGGCACGCACGGCGGCCGCGCGGTCGAGTGGCTCCGGCCCGACGGAAAGAGCCAGGTGTCGGTGGAGTACGAGGGAGACCGGCCCGTGGCGGTGCGCACCGTCGTCGTCTCGACCCAGCACGCCGAGCGCTTCGGGCGGCGGCAGCTGAGCAATGCGACGATCAAGGGGACGGTCATCGACGAGGTGATCCGGCCCGTGCTGGAGACCGCCGGCATCGAGGCGTCCCGCGTCAAGTTCCTCATCAACCCGACCGGACGCTTCGTCATCGGCGGCCCGCATGGCGACGCGGGCCTCACCGGCCGCAAGATCATCGTGGATACCTACGGCGGGATGGCGCGGCACGGCGGGGGCGCGTTCAGCGGCAAGGATCCGTCCAAGGTGGACCGCTCCGCGGCGTACGCGATGCGCTGGGTCGCGAAGAACATCGTCGAAGCCAAGCTTGCCCGCCGGTGCGAGGTGCAGGTGGCCTATGCGATCGGCGTCGCCCAGCCGGTCTCGGTCATGGTCGACACCTACGGCACCGGCGTAGTGCCCGATGCGCGGCTCGAGCGCGCGGTCCGCGAGGTGTTCGACCTGACGCCGGCCGGGATCGTGCGCGCGCTCCGTCTCAAGCGGCCGATCTACACGCCGACCGCCGCGTACGGCCACTTCGGCCGCAAGCCGGTGACGGCGAAGTACGACGGGCGCAAGCATGATTTCTTCACCTGGGAGGAGCCCAGCAAGGTCAACGCACTGCTCTCGGCGGTGAAGTAGGGGGCATGAAGGAAGTCACGGTGGCGCACCTGGGAGTGGACCGGACGACGAACAGTCCGGTCGTGATCCTGCGCGAGAAGGACGGCCACCGCGTGCTCCCGATCTGGATCGGACCCGCCGAGGCGAGCGCCATCGCCATGGAGCTCCAGGGCGTGAAGGCGCAGCGCCCGCTCACGCACGACCTCCTCAAGCAGGTCATCATCGGTCTCGGTGGAGACCTTCGCCGCGTCGTGATCAGCAGCGTGAAGGAGAACACCTACTTCGCCGAGCTCCTCATCCGCCGGGACGACCACGTCTTTCAGGTGGATGCGCGGCCCAGCGACAGCATCGCGCTGGCGCTCCGGCTCGACGCGCCCATCTTCACGAGCGACGGGCTCCTCGACGAGGGCGGGGAGGACACCGACGCGCCGCCGCCCGCGCCGTCCATCGATGTCGAGAAGCTCAAGCAGTACCTCGAGAAGCTCGATCCGCAGGACTTCGGCAAGTTCAATCCCTGACCGGCCGCTGATCGCACTCGCCGGCGTCGTGCTGGCACTGGCCGCGGCCGCCCCGCTCGCGGCCCAGGCCGGTGCGCTCGTCGCGGCGGGGCGCGTCGTCCGGATCACGCCCACGGACACCGTGCCCGCCGCCGCCGCCGATGTTGTGCTGCATCGGATCGGAAGGGATCGCCAGGGTCCCATCGATTCGATGCGCGCCGACGCGTCGGGCAGGTTCCACTTCCGCTTTCCGGCCGATACCGCGGCGCTCTACCTCCTCACCAGCCGCCATGATGGCGTGCAGTACTTCTCGGAGCCGGTGCACACCAATCCCGAGCGCCCCGATACCGCCCTGGTGCTGGCCGTGCACGACACCTCCTCGCGCCAGGCCGTGACGCTGGCGGCTCGCAACATCGTTGTGAGCGCACCAGGAGCGGACGGCACGCGCAGCGTCGTGGAGCTGCTGGCGTTACGGAACGACGGGCCGCTCACGCGGGTCCCTGCCGAAAGCGCCGAGGCAGTGTGGACGTGGCGCATTCCGCGGGGCGTCGCCGGGTTCACCGCGGATGCCGGTGAGCTGTCCGCCGGCGCGATCGACCTCCATGGTGACACGGTCCTCGTGCTTGCGGCGTTGCCGCCCGGACTCAGGGAGATCACGGTCGAGTACCTGCTCCCGGGGAGACAGGAGCACGTGCGCTTTCCCTTCGACCAGGGAGCGGACGCCGTCAACCTGCTGGTGGAGGAACGCGCCGCAACGCTCGAACTGCCGTCCGGACTCCGCCCGGACTCCGCGACCGTCATCGAGGAGCGCGAGTTCCGCCGCTGGGCCGGCACGGTCGCCCCGGGGGAAGTCATCTCCGCCTCGCTGCCCGTGCCCGGTCGCTGGGGACGAGGGGCGCTCGGCGCGCTGGTCGCTCTCCTCGTCCTCGCGCTCGCAGCCGGGGCGGTGCGCGTGCTGCGCGGCATGCGCCAGCGTCCCCTCCACCACGAGGCCGATCCGGATGCGTTGCTCGAGGCGATCGCGCAGCTCGACGCCGGCTTCCACGCATCGGGGCCGCACGACGCCGACGCAGTCCGCCGTCATGCGGAGACGCGCGCGCGGCTCAAGGCGGACCTCGAGCGCGCTCTTGCGCGGCGCCGGGGGCACGCCTAGACTAGCGGCTGACAACGAAGGACCAGCGAACGCGGATGCTCGGAAGCCGGTGCAAGTCCGGCGCGGCCCCGCCACTGTAACGGGCAGCACGCTCCATCCTGAATGCCACTGCCGGCCGTGCCGGCGGGAAGGCGGATGGAGGCCCGAAGCCAGGAGACCTCTCCGTTCGCACCACCTGTCGAACCCTCGGGGGAGGGTAGGGTGGGGCGAGCCGCCATGCGCCCTGTTCCGCCGCCCCGGAACAGGGCGCCTTGTCATTCATGCACTGGACGTCGCTCACGGTCGTCGCCCTCCTCTCACTCGCCGCGTGCGGGAAGGAGGCGGCGCAGCCGCGCGCCTCGGCTGAGGCGCCGCTGGTCGTCGTCGACGATGCGGGCGACACGGTCCGGCTCGCATCGCCGGCGCAGCGGATCGTTTCGCTCATTCCGGCGACGACCGAGCTGCTGTTCGCTCTCGGCGCCGGCGACCGCGTGGTGGGACGGACTCACTGGTGCGACTATCCCGCCGCCGCCGCCAGCGTGCCCGACCTGGGCGACGGGATGAGCCCCAATCTCGAGGCGGTCGTTGCCGCGCGGCCCGACCTCGTCGTGCTGTACCTGTCCGGCCAGAACGGCAGCGCGGCCACGCGCCTCCGGGATCTGGGGATCCCGGCGATTCAGGTGCGCAGCGACCTCCTGGCGGACGTCCCTCGCCTCGCGCGGCTCTTCGGCCGGCTGACGGCGCGCACCGCGAGCGCGGATTCGCTCTCCGCTGCCTTCGAGCGGGAGCTCGAGAGTGCGACGGTCCCCTCACCGCGGCGCCCGCCGTCGGTGTTTCTGCTGGTATGGGATGAGCCCCCGATGACGGTGGGGCGGGGCAGCTACCTCAGCGAGCTGATCGAGCGGGCCGGAGGGATCAATGCCTACGCGGATCTTCCCACCTCGTCCGGCCAGATCAGCGTGGAGTCGGCCGCCGCGCGCGATCCCGACGTGATCCTGACGCTGAGCGAGACCATTCCTGCATTCGCGCTCCGCCCCGAGTGGCAGGTGGTCGAGGCGGTGCGCGAGGAGCGTTTCGTGCGCATCGCGGGGAGCGAGTTCAGCCGTCCGGGTCCCCGCTCCCCCGCGGCAGTGCGCGAGCTGGCAGCCGCGCTCGCGAAGACTGCGCCGTGAGCGCCCGGCGGCTCGTGATGGCGCTGCTCGCGGCGATCGCCGCGCTGACGATCGGGGTGGCGGTCGGGTCGGCGCCGCTCGCCCTTCCGGCTGTCTGGGAGGGGCTCGTCCGCTCCGATGCCCCCACGAGCGCGATCGTGCGCGAGCTACGCGTGCCCCGCGTGCTGCTGGCCTTCCTCGTGGGCGGTGGACTCGGCCTCACCGGCGCGGCGCTGCAGGCGCTCGTCCGGAACCCGCTGGCCGATCCTTACCTCCTCGGCCTCTCCGGTGGCGCCGGTCTCGGTGCGGTCCTCGCGATCGCGGCGGAGACCGGATCGCCCTGGGCGGTGCCGCTCTCGGCCTTTGCCGGCGCAGTGGGGGCGGTGGCACTGGTGTACCGGTTGAGCGTCGTCGGCGGCAGGCGGCTCGACCCGCGCGTGCTCCTCCTGGCGGGCGTGGTCGTCGGCGCTTTCGCGGCCGCCGTCATGAGCGCGATCATCGTGCTGTCCGACGCCCCGCAGCTGCGGAATGCTTTTCTCTGGCTCCTCGGCGGATTCTCGGCCGCCTCCTGGGAGGCGCTGCAGCTCTTTGCCGCATACGCCATCGTGCCGCTCGGCGCGCTCCTGCTCAGTGCGCGCGCGCTCGATCTCCTGGCGCTGGGCGAGGAGACGGCGGTCCACCTCGGTGCCGACGTCGAACAGGTCCGGCGGCGCGTGTACCTCGCGGCGTCTCTGCTCACCGCCGCGAGCGTCGCGACCTGCGGAATCATCGGATTCGTGGGGCTCGTAGTGCCGCACGCGGTGCGCCGGGTCTGGTCGCCGCTGCACCGGGTCCTGCTGCCGGGGGCCTTCATGGCCGGCGGGACCTTTCTCGTGCTTGCCGATGCGCTGGCACGGAGCGTCCTCCGGCCGATCGAGCTTCCGGTGGGCGTCGTGACGGCGCTCGTCGGCGTTCCCCTCTTCGCGCTCCTGCTCCGGCGCTCGCTCGCATGAGCACCGGCCCCCTCATGCTGCAGCTCGCGAACGCGAGCGTGACGTACCGCGGTGGGACCGGGCCGGCGCTCGATGGCGTTTCCGTCGGCGTGGCATCCGGGGAGCTCGTCGCGGTCACCGGCCCGAACGGAAGCGGGAAGACGACGCTGCTGCGAGGGCTGCTCGGGCTGGTGCCGCTGGCCGCGGGCTCCGCGTCGGTGGACGGCCGCGCCGTCACGGCATGGACGCGGCCGGAGCTGGCGCGCGTGGTCGGGGTCGTGACGCAGCGGGAGGAGACCGTGTTTCCCCTGCGCGTCGAGGAGGCGGTACTCCTCGGTCGCTATGCCCGCCTCGGTCCCCTCTCGGCGGTCGGGGAGGACGACCGACGCGCGGTGGCCGCCGCGCTCGCGCGGTGCGATGCCGCCCACCTCGCGCAGCGGCGCGTGGATGAATTGTCGGGTGGCGAGTGGCAGCGCGTGCGGGTGGCCCGCGCGCTCGCGCAGGAACCCCGCGCGCTCGTGCTCGACGAGCCGTCGGCCTCGCTCGACGTGCGGCACGCCATGGAGCTCTTCGAGCTCGTTGCGGAGCTGGCGGACGGCGGGCTGGCAGCGCTGCTCGTGACGCACGAGCTCAATCTCGCGGCGCGATTCGCCGACCGGATCCTCCTGCT
>JBLNHD010000227.1:0-6487 GCA_050268825.1 Gemmatimonadota bacterium | reverse complement strand
CTGGATCGCGTGCATCGGGCTGGTCGTCGGGTTCCGGACGGCAGGCAATCTGGCCGCGACGTACGGCGTGGCCGTCACCGGCACGATGGCGATCACGTCGGTGCTGTTCATCGTGGTCGCGTCGCGGCTCTGGCGGTGGGCGGCCTGGAAGGTGGCCCTGCTCGGCGGGCTCTTCCTGCTCGTCGACCTGGCGTTCTTCGGCGCGAACCTTCTGAAGGTGCCCGACGGCGGCTGGTTCCCGCTCGTGGTGGCGGCGCTGATCTATCTGCTGATGTCGAGCTGGAAAAAGGGCCGGGTGCGCCTCAGCGCGATCGTCCAGGAGGGGACGCTGCCGCTTGACCTGTTTCTCAAGGACATCACCGCCCGCAAGCCGCATCGCGTCCCGGGGGCCGCGGTGTTCCTCACGTCCGTTCCCGGCGGCGCGCCGCCGGTGCTCATGCACCACCTCAAGCACAACAAGGTCCTGCACGAGACCGTGGTGCTCATGTCGATCATGACCGAGGAGATCCCTCAGGTGGATCCGGCGGATCGTGTCCGCTGCCGCGAACTGGGCGAGGGGTTCTACGAGGTGATCGCGACGTTCGGCTTCATGGAGACGCCGGACGTGCCGAGCGTGCTCGCCTCGCTCGGACGGCTCGGGTCTCCGGAGACCGGGACGGTGATCAAGCCGATGGAGACGACGTATTACCTGGGCCGGGAAACGCTCATCGCCTTCGGCAAGGGCAAGGCACCGGGGGGAGCCGCGACGCGCGTGGAGATGATGCCGAGGTGGCGGAAGAAACTGTTCATCCTCATGTCGCGGAACGCGCAGCCGGCCACGGCCTTCTTCGGGTTGCCGCCGAACCGGGTGGTCGAGCTCGGGGCGCAGTTGCAGTTCTGAGCTACGGAGACGCGGGGGACGGGACGGAGGCGGAGGTTGGGCGCGGTCGGGTGGGGTTTACTGCGGCGCACGAAAGCACGAAAAACACGAAGGGCTCCACTCGGGGATCAGCTCCGGCCGTCGTGCGGGCATCGGGGCCGAGCGCGCACGGAACCTTTCGTGTTTTCGTACCTGTCGTGCTTTCCTGTGCTTCCCTTCACCCCGCCCGGTTCGGATCGCGGGTCTGTGCCACCTCCGCGGCGCTGTGGTTCAAGACCGGATCAACTCCTCATTCGTCCTCGTACATCTGCTTGAGCTTCGCCACGACCGCGGGGTCGGCGAGCGTTGTCGTATCGCCCAGGGTGCGGCCTTCGGCAATGTCCTTGAGGAGCCGGCGCATGATCTTGCCGCTCCGCGTCTTGGGAAGGTCGGCGGAGAAGAGGACGTCGTCGGGGCGTGCGATGGCGCCGATCTTCCTCACGACGTGCTCGCGCAGGTCGTCCTTGAGCGTGGCGGTTGCCGTGGTGCCTTCCTTCAGCGTGACGAACGCGGCGATGGCCTGTCCCTTCAGCTCGTGCGTCTTTCCGACGACCGCAGCCTCCGCCACGGCGGGGTGATCCACGAGCGCACTCTCGACTTCCATGGTCCCGATCCGGTGGCCCGCGACGTTGAGCACGTCATCCACGCGGCCGAGGATCCACCAGTAGCCGTCCTCGTCGACCTTGGCACCGTCGCCCGCGAAGTAGCGGCCGGGAAAGCGGCTCCAGTAGGTCTGCTGGTACCGTTCGTCGTCGCCGTAGATCGTGCGGAGCATGCCGGGCCACGGCGCCGCGAGCGTGAGGAACCCGCCGCCCGCCTTCAGCACGTTCCCGGACGCGTCCACCAGCTCGGCCCGGATGCCGGGAAACGGGACGGTGGCGGAGCCGGGCTTGGTCACCGTCACGCCCGGAAGCGGCGTGATCATGATCCCGCCCGTCTCCGTCTGCCACCAGGTGTCCACGATCGGGCAGCGCCCGCCGCCGATGTGCTCGCGATACCACATCCACGCCTCGGGATTGATCGGTTCGCCGACGGAGCCGAGCAGCCGGAGCGTGGAGAGGTCGTGGCGGCCGGGATGGGACGGGCCCCACTTCATGAAAGCGCGGATGGCGGTCGGTGCCGTGTAGAATACCGTCACTCCGTACCGCGCGATCAGACTCCAGAACCGGTCCCGCTCCGGCCAGTCCGGCGCGCCCTCGTAGAGGACCACGGTGGCCCCGATGGCGAGCGGCCCGTACACCACGTACGAGTGCCCGGTGACCCAGCCGATATCCGCGGTGCACCAGAACACGTCGTCGTCCCTGAGGTCGAAGACGTAGCGCGTCGTGGCGGCAACCTGCGTGAGATATCCGCCGGTGGTGTGGACGATGCCCTTCGGCTTCCCAGTGGTGCCCGAGGTGTAGAGGATGAAGAGGAGGTCCTCGGCGTCCATCGCTTCGGGCGCGCACTGGGCGTCGACGCCGTCGAGGAGGCGATGCCACCAGTGGTCCCGGCCTTCGGTCATCGTCGCGAAGGCCTCGTCGCCTTCGGCGCCCGCGCGCCGGCGGACGACCACCACGTGGCGGATGCTCGGACACTCCCGGAGGGCCTCGTCGGCAAAGCGCTTGAGCGGCACGATCTGGCCGCGCCGGTACCCACCGTCCGCCGTGATGAGGGCGACGGCCTGCGCGTCGTTGATCCGGTCGCGCAGCGACTCGGCGCTGAAGCCGCCGAAGACGACGGAGTGCACCGCGCCGATGCGCGCGCAGGCGAGCATCGCGATGACGGCTTCGGGAATGAGCGGGAGGTAGATCGCCACGCGATCGCCGCGGCGGACCCCGAGCCCCTTGAGCGCATTGGCGGCGCGGCTTACTTCCCGAGCCAGGTCCCAGTAGGTGAGGACCCGGCGGTACCCCGGCTCGCCTTCCCAGACGATCGCCGCCTTGTTGCGGCGCGGCCCGCGGAGGTGGCGGTCGAGGCAGTTGGCGCTCGCGTTGAGCTGGCCGTCCACGAACCAGCGGGCATGCGGCGGGGTCCACTCGAGGACGCGGGTCCACGGCGCGATCCACTCCAGCTCGCGCGCCTGCGCTTCCCAGAACCGCTCGGCGTCCCGGCCCGCATCATAGAGCTCGGGTCCTGCGGCCGCCTGGGCCGCGAACGATTCGCCGGGCGGAAAGCGGCGCTGCTCGGAAAGGAGAGTGTCGAGTTGCTCGTTCATGTGCGTGCCGGAAGAGGGAGTAATGAAGGTAGTGCGAATCTCCAAACGCTGCCGCAGGGTGCGGTGCGGCGCCCTGCAAGGAATGGCGCAAGTGCGTTGCAGCAACCGCTGCCGCAACGAGTTACGCCACTGGCACTGCTCTCGCCTCTGGAGGGGGTGCGGTCGCATCGGCGGCCGCACACAACCTGATCTGCCCGATAAGAGCACACCCGGAGTAATCCGGGGCCGCAAAACTAGAGGTCCTGTGCGTGCGCACTCATGCCACGGCAGGATAGCTCGGTGCCGAAGGTGGACCGGCCGCGCGATCCAGCGCGTTGCTCATCGGGCGTGGGAGGCAGCATGATGGCCACGCAGGTGGACGCGCGCGAACTGGCGGGCCCGGTCAATCTGGGCCTCGAGACGCGCATCGAATTCCGCAAGGCGGCGGTGGAGTTGATGGATACGATGACGCACCCGGGCAGCCGGCTCGTCATCGACCTGACGGCTACCCGCACCGTGGACTCGGCCGGTCTGGGGGTGCTCATGCTCATCCAGCGCCACGCCGCCGAACGCCGCCTCCGGGTGGTGCTCAAGCGTCCGAACGACGAGCTCAAGTTCCTGCTCGCCCTCACCAAGCTCGACGACCTCTTCGACCTGGAAGCCGCCTGACCCGCCCCACCGGGCGGGCGCCGGGATGGACGACGCCAATGCGGAGCATTAACGTAACGCGTGACGTGGCACGCTGGTTGTCGCATTCCCGGCGCGGTGCGCGGCCCGCCGGGGCGCTGCCTGGCTCCCGACAGCGATTGGCGGACATGGACCATCCGAAGCGGCGGCGCGTGCTCATCGTCGAGGACGAGCGCGCCCTCCGAGTGCACTACGAACGGCATTTCTCGTCCCGCTACGACCTCATCCTCGCCGCGAACGGCGCGGAGGCCCTCGCGCGACTTGCGGAAGACGTGCCGGACATCGCGATCCTCGACATGCGTCTTCCCGACACCGACGGCGTGGCGCTCCTGCGCGCCATCCGCGCCACGCATCCCGACCTTCCCGTCATCATCACCACCGCGTACATGAGCATCGAGCCCCAGCTGCAGCTGCTCGACGTCCCGTATTCCGACTACATCGTGAAGCCATTCCGGCTCGAAGAGCTCAGCGCGCGGATTGATGCGGCCCTCTGAGGGGCCGCTCCTCGTCGCTGCCGGACTCTCGCGCGCCTTCGGCGCTCTCAAGGCGCTGCGCGGCGTGGACCTCGCGCTCGGCGCGGGGGAGACGCTCGTCGTATTCGGGCCCAACGGGGCGGGGAAGTCGACGCTGCTCCGCCTGCTCGCCGGAATCATGCGGCCCACGAGCGGCGAGATCCGGGTAGGGGGTCGGGCGGTGCGGCCCGGCGATGCAGGCTCGCGGCGCGGGATCGGACTCGTTTCGCACCAGTCGTTCCTCTACGACGATCTCTCGCTGCTGGACAACCTGGTCTTCGCCGGCCGGCTGCACGGCCTGCCGCATCCTGAGGCGACGGCGCGTGCCGCGCTCGAGGAGGCGGGCCTCGGGGCGCGCGCCGGCGAAAGCCCGCGGTCGCTGAGCCGGGGGCTGCAGCAGCGGGTCTCCATCGCGCGCGCCCTGCTGCACGATCCGGTGCTGCTGCTGCTCGACGAGCCGTTCACGGGACTCGACAGTGCCTCGGCCGCACGGCTGCGCACCGCGCTGGCCCGGCGCGCCGGGGAAGGCCGCGCCGCGGTGCTCGTGACCCATCAGCCGGCGGAGGCGTGGGAGCTCGCGACACGCGTCGCCGTCCTCTCGGCCGGGCGCTGGGTGCTCGAGGAGGAGCGCCAGGGCGGCTACGCCACGTTTGCCGCTCGGGCGGAGGCGCTGGTGCATGGGTGAGGCGATCAGGGCCGCGATCGCGATCGCCGGCAAGGACCTGCGCGCGGAATTGCGGAGCCGGACCGCGCTCGTCTCGGCGCTCGTCTTCGCCGCCCTCATCCTGGTCGTCTTCAGCTTCTCCCGCGACCCGGCCCGCCTCTCCCCGGCGGACCTCGCGCCCAGCGCGCTCTGGATCACCTTCGCGTTCGCGGCGATGACCGCGCTCAACCGCGCGTTCAGCGTCGAGCGCGAGCACGCGGCGCTCGACGCCCTCCTCCTCGCGCCGATCCCCCGGGAGTCGATCTTCCTCGGCAAGTTCCTGGGGAACCTCGCCTTCGTCTTCGCCATCGAGGCGGTGACGCTGCCGCTCTTCGCCATGTTCTTCAACGCGCGGATCGGGGCCTCCCTCGGCGCCCTGGCCCTGACGAGCCTCCTCGCGACGGTCGGGTTCGTTGCCGTGGGCACCGTCTTCAGCGCGATGACGGTCCGGACGCGGTTCGCCGAGCTGATGCTGCCGGTGCTGCTCCTGCCATTCATGATCCCGCCACTCATCGGCGCGGTGCAGGTGACCGTCCGGCTCTTCGCCGACCGGCCGTTGAGCGAGGTGGCGGGGTGGCTTAGGTTACTCGCCGTCTATGACGTGGTCTTCGTGACGCTTTCCCTCGTCGTCTTTCCCTCCGTGGTGGACGAATGACGCTCTCCGGTACGGCTCCTGCGCCGGCCGCCGGCCTCGTGCGAGCCGGCATGCGCATTGCCCTGGCGTCGCTCGTGGCGCTCGCGGCCGTGTACTACATGGCCATCTGGCGGACGCCCGACGAGGCCTCCCAGGGCTTCGCGCAGAAGATCTTCTACCTGCACGTTCCGGCGGCCTGGAACGCGCTTTTCGTCTTCACGGTGGTGGGCATCGTGAGCGCGCTCTATCTCTGGCTCAAGGACGCGCGGCTGGACCACTTTGCGGCAGCGGCGGCCGAGGTCGGCGTCGTCTTCAGCGCCGTGATGCTCACGACCGGCCCCCTGTGGGGAAAGCCGGTGTGGGGAGCGTGGTGGCAATGGGATGCGCGGCTCACGCTCACGCTCTTCCTCTTCTTCCTTTACGTCGGCTATCTCTCGCTCCGCTCGGCGCTGCACGACCCAGCCGAGCGCGCGCGGTTCAGTGCGGTGGTGGCGATCCTCGGGCTGGTGCTCGTGCCGTTCGTGCACCTCAGCGTCTATCTCTTCCGGACGATCCACCCGCTGCCGGTGGTGCTCAAGCCGAGCGCCCCCTCACTGCCGGGATCGATGCTGCAGGTGCTCCTCATCTCGCTCGCGGTGCACACCCTCCTTGCCCTGGGCTTCATTCTCGCGCGGTACGGCCTGCTCCGCGCGGAAGCGGCCCGCCAGACCGGAGCCCTCGATGGATGAGCTTCCGCGCAACGCCGGCTACGTCATTGCCGCGTACGTGATCGCGGCGGTGGTGTACGTGGGGTATTACGTCAGGCTGGTTCGCCGCAGATAGCGCTGGGGGCAGCGCGGGGTCGGACGGCGCGCACAAAAAGACGAAAGGGCGAAAG
>JBLNHD010000226.1:0-9889 GCA_050268825.1 Gemmatimonadota bacterium | reverse complement strand
ACCTCGAGCAGCTCCCCCTCCGGCGTGAAGCGCGCGAGCCCGCCGGGATCGCCTTCGCGCGTCCCATTCCCGAACTGCAGCGTCGCGACGACGCGGCCGTCCGGCTGCCGCCAGAAGCTGTGCGGCCGCCGGTATCCGGGCACGCTGTCGATGGTACGGGCGATGCGCGGCGCCCTGGGATCGGCGAGGTCGATCAGGACGGTCTTGCCAGCCAGGAACGCGTTGCCGAAGAGCTTCCGGCCGCCGGCGGGCATGGTGAACTCGCTGTGATGCGGCATCCCCCGCGAGGTGCCGACGGGTGTCGTCGAGACGATGCGCCCGAAGTCCGGGCTCGCCGGATCGACGCCGATGACCGTGATGAAATCGGCGTTGGGCGGCGACTCGCTGTGATCTCCCGTGAGGACGAAGAGGTAGGGGGACGCGGCCGGGGCCTCGGCCGGATCGGATGCCGCTTCCGGGTGCGCACCGCAGGCGGAAAGCGCCAGCACAGCGAAGAGTCGTCGCATGGTGACAGGGGTTGGGGGTGAGCCAACATAGCATCCCGCCGACAACCTCGCGCCCCCGAACCCCTCATCCGCTCTCGCGCTCTCCGGCTTTCCTGCTACTTTCAATCGGATCATCCACTCCCAGACAACTTCGCCCGTCGAGCGCCCCTTGCCCAGCGCAACCCGCTCCTGTCCGGCCTGTGCCACTCCCCTCCCCGACGAGGCGCAGTTCTGTCTCCGCTGCGGGATTCCGACGCCCACCGATCCCGGGGTGCCGCCCCGCACCGGCGTGACCGGCGCCTTCGAGGTCTCGCAGGTGCGGAAGGCGCTCGCGGACCGGTACCGTATCGAGCGCATCCTCGGCGAGGGCGGGATGGCGACGGTCTACCTCGCCGAGGACCTGAAGCATCGGCGCAAGGTGGCGGTCAAGGTGATGCGCCCCGAGCTCTCGGCGACACTCGGCGCCGACCGCTTCCTTCGCGAGATCGAGATCGCCGCCAAGCTGAGCCATCCGCACATCCTGCCGGTGTACGACTCCGGAGAGGTGAGCCAGCCGGGGAGCGCATCCCGCGGGCCCTCCACCCTGCTCTACTACGTGATGCCGCATGTCGAGGGCGGGACGCTCCGCGACCGCCTCCTGCGCGACACCCAGCTTCCCGTGAACGAGGCGCTGCGCCTGACGCGCGAAGTGGCCGAGGCGCTCGCCTACGGGCACGCTCGCGGCATCATCCACCGCGACATCAAGCCCGCCAACATCCTCCTCGGCGCGGGCCACGCACTCGTCGCCGACTTCGGGATCGCCCGGGCAATCGGCGCGGAAGGGGAGGCGCTCACCGGCACCGGCCTCGCGGTCGGCACCCCGAACTACATGTCACCGGAGCAGGCGAGCGGCGACCGCGAGGTGGACGGCCGCGCCGATATCTACGCGACGGGCAGCGTGCTGTACGAGATGCTCGCCGGCGAACCACCGTTCACCGGCCCCTCGGCGCGCGCGATCATCATGCGCAGCATGACGGAGCGCCCGCGCTCGATCACGGCGACGCGCGAGGAGATCGCACCGCAGGTCGAAGCGGTGGTCATGAAGACGCTCGCCAAGAATCCGGCGGATCGGTTCCAGACCGCCGACGAGCTCGTCGCGGCGCTGGACACCGCGAGCGAAGCGGCACGCACGCCGCTCGGCACTCCGGCGGTGCCCGCGACGGCGGAAGCGCCTCCCGGCGTCACCTCGCCCCGGCGCGCGTGGACCACGTTCGCGGGCGGTTCCGTGATCGCCATGGGCGTGATCTACGCGGCAATCCGGCAACAGGGCCTGCCCGCCTGGGGGATGGTGCTCGCGATCCTGCTGCTCGCCATCGGCGCCGGGGTCATGTGGATGACCACGCGCATGGAGGCTCGGCGGCAGACAGGGGCCACGACGTCCGGCGTCGCGAGCCTCTTCACATGGCGGAACACCGCGGCGGGTGGCTTCCTCGCCCTCGGTCTCTGGACCGTCCTGGCGACGGCGTTCATGCTTCGCGGCCCTGCCGACGCCGGTGATGACGGAATCCTGCGACTGGCCGTGCTCCCGTTCGAGAATCGCGGGGGCGAGGCCGACGCCTATTTCGTCGACGGAGTAACCGATGAAGTGCGCGGCAAGCTGACCCGCCTGCCTGGCTTCGAAGTCATTGCGCGCACGAGTTCGGACCAGTATCGCGAGACGACGAAGTCCCCCGCCGAGATCGCGGACGAGCTGGGCGTGGATTATCTGCTCACCGGCACCGTGAGCTGGATGCGGACTCCGGGCGCGCCCGACCGGGTCCAGGTGGCGCCGGAACTGGTGAATGTCCGCACCGGTGCCGCAACCTGGAAGCAGCGTTTCGATACCGAGCTCACCGACGTGCTCAAGGTCCAGAGCTCCATCGCGAGCGAGGTGGCGAGCGCGCTCGGTCTCGCGCTCGGCGGCGCCGACCAGGAGCGGCTGGCGGACAGTCCAACGGAAAACCTCGCCGCGTACGATCTCTACCTGAAGGGTCGCGCGATCCAGAGCCGCGATCCTGTCACGCAGCGCCAGGCCGCATCGTACTTCGAGCAGGCCGTCGCACTCGATGACCGCTTCGCGGATGGGTGGGCCGCACTCGCCGAAGCGACGGCGATCGTCTTCGCCAACGGGCAGCGCGACCGCTCGAATGCGAACCGCGCGCGGGAGGCCGCCGATCGCGCGATGGCGCTGGATCCGAGCGGCACGGCGGGACGGATTGCCCTGTTCGATTATCTCACCCTGGTGGAGAACAACTCCGAGGCGGCCGCCTCACATATCGAAGAGGCGATGGAAATCGCGCCGAACGACGTCGAGGTCCTCCGCCGTGCATCGCGTATCGCCTCGGACCGGAACGATTCCGAGCGGGCGCTCGGGCTCCTCGATCGCGCACGCGCCCTCGATCCACGCTCGGCCAGCGTCGCGCAGTCGCGGCTCTTCACGCTCGTGCGGCATGGCCGCTACCGCGATGCGCTGGCGGCAGGCGACGCGGTGTTCGAGCTCACCCCGACCGACCTGCAATCCGTCCAGTTCCACGCCATGGCGTATCTCGCACTCGGCGACCTCGACAAGGCACGGGCCGTCGTTCGACGCGCGCTCGGCGTCATTCCTCCTCCACTCCTCGTTGCCCAGTTCGCCGGGTTCTTCGAAATGTCGTGGATGCTCGAGCCGTCCGAGCAGCAGCTGCTCTTCCGCCTCAACCCGGCAGCCTTCGACAATGACCGGGCGTGGTGGAGCCAGTCGCTGGCCACCGCGCACTGGGATGCAGGAGAGCGGGGACGGGCCCGTGCGTACGCCGACTCCGGCCTCGCCGCGTCGTACGCCCAGGTGCAGGATTCCCCTGACGGCGGCCAGACCAATTCGCTCTATGGCCTCCTGCTCGCATACCTTGGCCGCCACGACGAGGCGATCGAGTACGGCCGGACCGGCCTCCGGGCGTCGATCCAGCGCGGCGACGCGCCGCAGGCCGTGTACGCGCACATCCTCCTCGCGCGCATTCACCTGATCTTCGGGGAGCTCGATGCCGCAGCAGCCGCACTCGACGAGGTTGCAGCCAATCCCCATCAGTACACCGCCGCCTGGATGCGCCTCGACCCGATGTTCCGTCCGCTCAGGGGGCATGCGAGATTCGAGTCGATGCTCAAGCGGATGGAGAGCTAGGCACCGCGAGGTGACACCGCCGTGCGGATCTTTCCGATCGCGGACCCGACCTGCATATTCTTCCGCCTGGGTGCACTCGACCCACGCGTCCGCTTCGATCGCTGCGTTCCCCCGAGGCCGCCATGGACAGTGACTACCTCGTTGCCGTCGTTCTCTTCATCAGCATCGCCGTGATCGTGCTCGGAGTCGCGCGCACCATCGCGGACACGCTGATCCGCCGGCGGCTCATCGACGCCGGCAACGCCGGCGACATCTCCCGCATGCTCGCCGCGACCGCCGAGGATCGTGTGAGCGGTGCGCTCAAGTGGGGCATCGTCGCCGTGGCCACCGGCGCGGCGCTGGTGCTGATCCAGGTGCTTCCCTACGATCGCGACGAGCCGATCGTGCTCGGTATCGTGCTGCTGTTCGTGGGTGTCGGGCTGCTGGTGTACCATACGTTGGCGCGGAAAGCCGGAATGGGCGTGGGCCCCGGCAGCGGCCGGAACGTGGCGAGCCTCGGGAGCGGCGTGAGCTTCGCGGGCGTGGAAAGCCGGGAGACGGTGAGCGAGACGAGCAAGCTGTAGGAGACTCGGGGGGTGGGACTCGGGGGGCGGAACTAGGGGGGCCGGCCTCAGTGCCGTTCGTTCCCCGAGTCCCGTCCCCCGTGTCCGCCCCACCCCTACCGCCTGCCTCCCTTCTTTGCCGGCCGCCGGCTCGCGCCCTTCTTCGCAGCCCGCTTCTTCGCGGGCACCTTCGCGCCCTTCTTCCGCGCTTCCGACAAGCCGATGGCGATCGCCTGCTCGCGGCTCTTCACCCGGCCGCCGCGTCCGCCTTTTCCGCGGCGGAGCGTGCCCTTCTTCCGCCGGCGCATCGAGCTCGCGACGCTCCTGCTTGCCTTCTTGCCATAGCTGCGCGTCTGCTTCTTTGCGGCCATCGTTTCCTCCACGTCGGGGTCGGACGGAATCGTCCACAGCACTGACTCTCCAGATGGGCAATCAATAGGAAGCGGCCGCAGCCGGGACAAGGTCGTGCATCACATTGCGGTGACGGTGTGCTGCGCGTGCAGCCTTGACGGAGCCCGACGGGCGCCCGAGGTTCGAGCATGATCCGAATCGGCACGAGCCTCATGGCTCTCGTCACGGCAGCCGCGTGTGCATCCGCGGGGGCGCGCGTGGAGACCGGATCGCTGCCGGTGGCCGGCGGCGAGCTCTACTACGAGGTCGCCGGCTCCGGCGAGCCTGTCGTCCTCATCCACGGCGGCTTCGGGGACCGCCGGATGTGGGACGACCAGTTCGACGTGCTCGCCCGCGACTATCGGGTACTGCGCTACGATCACCGCGGCTTCGGCCGCTCGCCGGCGCCGGACACGGCCTACTCGCCAGTGCGCGATCTCGTTCAGCTCCTCGATCGCGCCGAGCTCGATCGCGTGCACCTCGTCGGCAACTCGCTTGGCGGCGCGCTCGCGATCACCTTCGCCATCCTGCATCCGGAGCGCGTGCGCTCGCTCACCGTCGTCGCCTCGGGCGCCGACGGGTTCCGCTATCCGCAATCGGACATCGAAGCGATCACCGAGGTCGTCGCGCTGATGCGCGGCGGGCGGCGGGAAGAAGCGCTCAGCAAGTGGCTCGCCAATCCGATGCTCGCCGTGGTGCGCACGCAGCCGGAGGTGAAGGAGAAGGTCGAGCGGATGGTGCGGGAGAACGCCGGGATCTGGACGATGGCGGCGTGGCCCCAGCAACCGCTCACCCCGCCGGCCCGCGAGCGGCTCGGCAGGATCCGGGTGCCGACGCTCGTCGTGATCGGCGAGCGCGACGCGCGATCGGTGCGGATGTTCGGGGATTCGACCGCGAGGATGATTCCGGGGGCAAGGCGCGTCGTGATGGAGGGGACGGATCACCTGCCGCAGATGGAGAAGCCGGAGGAGTTCACCAGAGTCCTGGTCGAGTTCCTGCGATCGACCGACTGATCCAGCCGCTGCGCCGCCAGAAATCCCGGACTACCCGCGGCGGCCGGCCCTCGGCAGGACGCACTGCGTGCCGACCCTCATGGGGAGTGGCTGAGTCGGCCCACCTGCGCTGAATTGCAGACTCGGTCACTCCGTCCCCGCCGCCACCAGCCGATCGACGTTCTGAATCAGCACCAGCCGTGGCGTCTGCGGCCGGCGGACCATGACGATCCGCCCGTCGGCCGCGACATCGAAGTTGGCGTGTGGTTCCGCTCCCACGAGGTCGCCGAGTCCGAAGAGTTCGCGGCGGGCGACCACCCGTGGCGCGGGGGTGAGTTCCAGGCTCGCCGCCATCATCTGCCGGGTATCGGTGGCGGTGTAGAACAGCGTCTTTCCATCCGCGCTCCAGTTCGACTCGAGCGCCCCACCCACCGAGACCTGCATCCGGCCACCGCTGCCATCCGCAGGCGCCACGTAGACCTCGAAACGCCGGGAGGCATCGGAGGCGTAGGCGACCCACCGGCCGTCCGGCGACGTCGCGATCCATGCCTCGCTGAAGTTCGTCGCCAGGAACGGGACCAGGCGGCCCGCCGAGTCAACCACGATGTTGTAGCCGCGCCGCTGTGCGTCCGCCGTCGCCACCGCGAGGAGCCGACCGTCGGCGAGCCACCCTCCCGGCGCGATCGCGACGTCCGAAGCCAGCGGCTCGCCCGCCGTGCCGTCCATCCGCGAGCGCAGCAGCTGGGTTCGTCCGTCCCGCGTGCCCACGTACACCAGCGTCCGTCCATCCCGCGACCAGATCGCATCGTGCCCGTCGTTCTCGAAGGTCACGCGCGTGAGCGTGCCCTGCTCGAGCGACAGCACCCAGACATCGCGGCCGGTCGGCTCGTTGATGTCCACCGAGACCGAGCGGCCGTCCGGACTGAAGCGCGGATTGTGGTACTCCGCCGTGGCCTCGAGCAGCGGCCGCGCGACGCCCTGCCGATCGACCAGCACCAGCTCCGCCGGGCTCCGCGGGGCGTACACCACCGTGCCCGTCCGCGACACGGCAAGTCTCGGCGCGCCGAGCGGGATCGTCTCGACGGGCCCTCCGAGCAGGACCGGATCGCCGGAGGTGACCTGCTTGCCGGGATCGAAGCGAATGCCGTACAGCATCTGGTCGGAGGTGACGTAGACGAGCGTATTGCGACCGGCATAGTACGCGCCGCGCATGTCGATATCGAGGAGCGGCCGGCGGGTCCCGGACTCGAAATCGAGCGCATACATGCGATCCGAGAATCCGGTCCCGCTGCTCGCCCCGACGAGCGCGACGCGTCCGCCCGGGAGCACGTCGCTCAGAAGCTGCCGCCGCTCGTCGCTCGCCGTGTCCGGGGCCGACAGCTGCACCGGGGCGCCGCCACGGGCGAGGCGCCAGATACCGCCATCCAGCCCGCTGTAGACGATGCGGCCCGCATCGTCGATGACCCGGAACGGATCCTCCGGCACCCCGGGAAGTGGGGACGCCTGCCCGCCGGTGATCGGGATGCGGAGCGTCTGGCCGGGCCGGCTGACCATCAGCTCACGGCCATCGGGCGAGATGTACGGGTTGTCCGCCGCGTCGGTTCCCCCGAGTCCGGGGATCTGCCGGGGCTCGAGCCGGTCGAGCGGCCTCACGTACAGGCCGCCGGCGTCCCCGCGGCCGGCGACGAAGTAGACGAGCGTCCGGCCATCGGCGCTCAGGCTCATGTTGCGCCACGGTGAGAAGCCGAGTCCCGGCACGGCGATCTCGAGACGCGTGGGATGCCGGTCCTCGGGCCGCTCGCGATACACCTGCATCCCGCCGAGGGCGCCGAGAGCGAGGGCCACCACGCCGACCGCGGCAAGCAGGAGCCATCCGCGTCCTTGCCGGCGCCCTGCCGCGACGCGTCGCGCTGCGGTGGCTGCCGTGCGTCCACCCCCTCCGGCGAGCGCTGCGCCGAACTCCCCGGCCGTGGCGAAGCGATCGGCAGGGAGCTTCTCCAGCGCCGTCATCACCGCCGCCTCGACGTGTTCCGGAACGCTGCGGCGCTGCGGCACGAGCGGCGGCGGCTCGTTGGTGAGCACCTTGGCGACGATCGCCTGGGCGGTGCTGCCGGTGAAGGGCGGGTCTCCCGAGAGCATCTCGTAGAGCATCGCGCCGAGCGCGTACACATCTGAGCGCGCCGTGATCTCGCGCTCGCCCATCGCCTGCTCGGGGCTCATGTAGTGCGGCGTCCCGAGCGACATCCCGGTCTCGGTCATGCGCGAGCCGGCCTTGCTCGCGGCGAGCGCGATACCGAAATCGGCCACGAGCGCCTGGCCGTCGTGCAGCAGGATGTTCTCGGGCTTGATGTCGCGGTGGATCACCCCGTGGCGGTGGGCGTAGTCGAGCGCCGACGCCACCTCGGTGGCAATGCGGACGGCGTCGCCGATCGGCAGCTGCTTCTCGCGCGTGAGCCGGTCTCGCAATGACTCGCCCTCGACGAAGGGCATGACGTAGAAGAGGAAGCTCCCGGCCTCGCCGCTGTCGAAGAGCGGGAGGATGTGCGGGTGCTGGAGGTTCGCGGTGGTGCGGATCTCGGAGAGGAACCGTTCCGCGCCGATGACGGCGGCGAGCTCGGGACGGAGCACCTTGACGGCGACGCGCCGGTCGTGGCGCCGGTCGTGGGCGAGGTAGACGGTGGCCATCCCGCCCTGGCCCAGCTCGCGCTCGAGGGTATAGCGGTCGGCGAGCGCGGCCGCGAGGCTGCCGAAAGGCGCGGTCATCGGGCGAACCTCGATTCGATATCGGCGAAGAAGTCATCCACGAGCACCACCTCCTGCCGGACGTCCCGCGTCGGCTGCCGCCCGACGAGGGGCCCCCGACGACTACACTCGGAAAGCACGCGCCACAGTGCCGCCTCGGGAAGGCGGCCCGGCGAGAAACGGCTGCAGGAAGTAATCGGTGGGAGTGCACCTGAGGATACAGCCGGAATGGTGCCGGGGCCAGTCGTGCATCCCCCTGCCCCTCCGGCGTTCCCTATGGCAGATGCGCTCCCGCACCTCCGCCCTGATCTTCGCGTTCTGGACCGGCCTTGGCCTGCTCGAGTCCGGCAAGGCGTACGTCGCCGAGCAGTTGCGCGGCGCGGAGGGCGCCATCCCGGGCGTTGCGACCGGGTGGGGTGCGGCGCTCGCCGGGAACCTCCCCTGGTGGCTCCTGTGGGCGCTGCTCACGCCCGTCATCTTCCGGCTCTCCGCGCAGTTCCGTCTCGACGGTCCGCACTGGTCCCGATCCGCCGCAGTCCATTTCGGCGCGGGAACCGCGCTCTCGGCGCTGCACGTGATCGTGGCCGGAACGCTCTACTACTACACCAACACCCGCGGGGGCCCCGTCGGGAGCGCGGCGGCACAGGTCGAGAGCATCCTCGACGCGTACCTCGTGGTCAACCTGATGACCTACTCGGCCGTGGTCGGCGGGTGGCATGCCCTCGAGTTTGCCCGCCGCGCTCGTGACCGCGAGACGACGGCGCTCCAGCTGGAGGCGCGGGCCGCCGCGCTCGAGGCGCAGATGGCGGAAGCACGGCTCGGGATGCTGCGGATGCAGCTCGATCCGCACTTTCTCTTCAACGCGCTCAATGGCGTCTCGGGACTGGTGCGGAAGGGCGACGAGGCCGGCGCCGTCGAGATGCTCGCGCGCCTCGGCGAGCTGCTTCGCCTCTCGCTCGAGCAGCGGGATGCGCACCAGGTGACGCTCGCTCGCGAGCTCGAGGCGCTCGAGCTCTACCTGGCGATCGAGCGCGCGCGTTTCGGCGAGCGCATGCGCGTCGAGTTCACCGTGGATCCGACGCTCCTCGACGCACTGGTTCCCGCGTTCATCCTCCAGCCGCTCGCCGAGAACGGTGTGCGGCATGGCATCGCGAGGGCCACGGGCCCGGGGACGCTTCGCTTCTCGGCCCACGCCGACGGCGAGGCCCTGGTTTTTGTCCGCAAGGTACTCTGGCCGAGCGCATGCGCGCGGGCGGCGCGGGCATCCCAGGGTTCTACACCAAGACCGGCGTCGGCACCCAGGTTGCCGAGGGCAAGGAAGTGAAGACATTCGACGGTGAAGATTACATCCTCGAGCGCGGCATCTTTGCCGACCTCGCCATCGTCAAGGCATGGAAGGCGGACGAGACGGGCAACCTCGTTTTCCGAAAGACCGCGCGCAATTTCAACCAGCCGATGGCGACCGCCGCAAAGATCTGCATCGCCAAAGTCGAGGAGGTCGTGCCCGTTGGCAGCCTTCATCCCCACGCGATCCACCTCCCCGGCAACCACGTGACGCGCATG
>JBLNHD010000225.1:0-4423 GCA_050268825.1 Gemmatimonadota bacterium | reverse complement strand
GCCATCGCCTTCGAAATAGCGAAGCGGCTGTACGGACTCTACCTCACCAACTTCGCGTCGGTCCGCGGGGCCTCCGGCGATGCCACGATCGGCGCGCTCGTGCTCTTCGTGCTCTGGCTGTATTACACAGCCCTCGTCTTTCTGCTCGGCGGCGTCGTGGCGGAGACCTGGGAGCTCCGGCGCATGCAGAAGCGGCAGCGGGCCATATTGCGCTAGCTCGCGGCCGCCGGCCGGCCGGACGGTCGTGGGGTCGTGTCCCGGATCGGGCTCAGGGCCCCGAGCGGTGCGCCCGACCTTCCAGCCACCCGGCCGCCTGACTATATTCCTGATGCCTCAGGTCCGAAGGGCGCCGGCGCGTGAACCGCGTCAGGACCTCGCCGGTAGCAGCGCTAAGCGATGCCCGGTGTCGCTTCGGGGAGCCTGGGGCACTTTTCTTTTCCGGCTGCCGTCCCGACCGCCTGTCCGATCGACCTGCCAGCTATGGCCATTGCTCTCGCGCGCCGCTACCGTCCCCGGCGCTTCTCCGATCTGCTCGTGCAGGACCACGTCGCCGCCGTCCTGCGCGGTGCGGTGCAACGCGACCGGGTCGGGCACGGCTATCTCCTCACCGGCCCCCGCGGCGTGGGGAAGACGACTGCGGCGCGCATCCTGGCCATGGCGCTCAACTGCCCCCGCCGGGAGCCCACGGGCGACCCGTGCGGCGAATGCGACAGCTGTCTCCGCATCTGGAACGGGTCGGCCAGCCTCGACGTGGTGGAGATCGACGCGGCGAGCAATCGCGGGGTGGATGACGCCCGGGACCTCCGCGAGCGCGCGATGTACGCGCCGTCGGAGGAGTCCCACTACAAGGTCTACATCGTCGACGAAGCGCACATGCTCACGCGCGAGGCCTGGAATGCGCTGCTCAAGATCCTCGAGGAGCCGCCGCCGCGCGTCGTCTTCGTCTTCGCCACGACGGAGCCGCAGAAGATCGCCGCCACCGCCGCCCCGGTCCTCTCCCGGCTCCAGCGCTTCGATTTCCGTCGCATCGGGCCGGCCGCGATCCGCGAGCGGCTCCGGGCCGTCCTGGCGGAGGAGGGGATCGCCGCGGAGGAGGACGCGCTCACGATCATCGCGCGCCACGCCGACGGCGGAATGCGCGATGCCCTCTCCGTGCTCGACCAGTGCCTCAGTTTCGGTGAGGGCGCGGTGACGGCGGCCCGGGTCCGCGAAACCCTCGGCCTCGCGGGGGACGAGCGTTTCGCCGAAATGCTCGAGGTGGTGGTGGGCCGGGACCCGGCCGGGGTGTTCGCGCTCGTCGAGCGCCTCATGGACGCCGGAGCGGACCTGGGCGAGTTCGTGAACGGCGCCGCCGAGCTGCTCCGTGCGCTCCTGATGGTCCAGGTCGGCGCGGAGCCCGACGGACTCACCGAAGCGATGCGCGCACTTCTCCGGAGGTACAAGGACGAGCTCCAGCCCGGCGATGTCCTCCGGATGCTGCGCCTTCTCACCGACAACGAAACAGCCATCCGCCGGAGCGCGAATTCCCGGCTCGTCGTCGAGACCCTCCTCCTCCGATGGGCCATGCTCGACCGGGTGGTCGACCTCGAGCAGGTGCTCCGCGGCGGCGCGGGTGGCCCGCAGGGGTCCCACCCAGCGCCGCCTCGGCCGCGCCCGATGCCCGAGACGGCCCCGTCTCCGCGGCCCCCGGAGCGCCGCGCAGCAGAGCGCAGAAGCGGCCCCGACGCCCCGCCAGTGGCGGATGCCCCGGCAGCGGTGGACGCCCCGCCAGCCGCGGCAGCGGAGGCCGGGCCTGGGGGGGCTGCCCTGGTCCCCTTCACGCTCGAGGCGGTGCAGGAGGCCTGGCCGTCCGTGGTGACCGCCGTACGCGCGGAAAGCCGGTTCCTTGGCGAAGCCCTCGCGGTCACGAAGCCCGCGGCCGTCGCGCCGCCGGATCTCCGGGTGACGATGGCCGAGCCGAACCCCCTCCTGCACGAGCGTCTCGAGCAGCAGGCGGCCACGGTGGAACGCATCGTGTCCGCGCGCGTGGGTGCTCCGGTCCGGCTGCGCATCGCCGTCGACGCGCCCGCGGACAGCGACCGCGAATCCCCCGCCACCCGGATGTCCGAGAGCGGGATCAAGGCGGCGCGCTTGAAGGGTCTCCGGGAGCGGGATCGGGCCCTCGACGCGGCGGCGGATGAGTTAGATTTGGAGATCGTGGAGTAAGAGAGGCGCGGCTTGCCGTCCGCGCGCGAGCCTTCTAGAGTGGGAAGCCCGGTTGCGGCTCCCCGAAGCAGATATGCGTATGGCTGACATCCAGCAGTTGTTTCAGCTCGGCCAGCAGATGCAGGGCCGGCTGCAGGACATCCAGAGCGAGCTGGCCCACCGCACCGTCGAGACGAGCGCGGGCGGCGGGCTCGTGCGCGTCACCGCCGATGGCCGCGGGACGATCCGCGCCATCACGATCGACCCGGCCGCATTTGCGGATCGGGACGCCGAGCTGCTGTCGGATCTGGTCCTGGCGGCCGTCGCGGAGGCCCAGCGCCGTGTCGCCGAGATCGTGCAGGCGGAGATGCGGAAGATCCAGCCGGCACCCTGGCCGTCGACGCCCTGATCGGTGAGTGCCATCGACGAGCTGATCGCCGAGCTGTCGCGTCTGCCCGGCATCGGGCGGAAAACGGCGCAACGACTCACGTTCCATCTCCTCCAGCAGTCTCCGGACCGGGTCACGTCGCTCGCGCGGGCGCTGACGGCGGTCACGGAGCGCGTGCGCCCATGCGTGGAGTGCGGCAACCTGAGCGAGGGGGAGCGCTGCGAGATCTGTGGCGATCCCCGTCGCGATGCGGCGCTGCTCTGCGTGGTCGAGGAAGCATCCTCGGTCGGCGTGGTGGATCGGGCCACCGGCTTCCGGGGACGGTATCATGTGCTCGGTGGACGCCTTTCGCCGCTCGAAGGGGTGGGTCCCGAGGCGCTGCGCCTGGAGGCGCTCGTGGCGCGGGTGAGGGACAGCGGTGTCCGTGAGGTCATACTCGCCACCAACCCTTCCATGGAAGGTGAAGTGACGGCCACCTACATCCAGCAGCTGCTCGCCGGCCTGCCGGTCCGGGTCACGCGCCTCGCGCGGGGACTCCCCATGGGCGGGGACCTCGAGTACGTGGACGGCGTCACGCTCGCGCACGCGCTCACCGCGCGGCAGGACGTGCAGTAATGCGCTCGCGCGGATTGCTCTTCGCCACCATGGCGGGCGTCGGGCTCGTGGCGGGATGGGTCGTCGCGCAGCAGCGCCTCGCCCACCACCGGCGCGACCTGTTCAGCCGCCACCCGTTGCGCCGCATGGCTGCACTCCAGTTCCTCGCCGGCCAGGGAGACGTAGAGACCGTGCGCCTGCTGCGGGACTATGTCGCGTGGGAAATGCAGCCGATGCTGCGCCGGCGTGGCGAGGCCCTTCTCCGGCGCATGCAGGCCTCGCTTGCGTAGGGGCCGCTGATGGCGGGCGCGTCCAGCTGGTCGTTCCGGGAGGAGGACTCGCGGCGGATCGACGAGATCCTGACCGCGTTCCTGCGGGAATCGAGCGCGCGCACCGCGCTGATCGTGGATCGCACCGGCCAGCTGGTGGCCACGGTCGGGCAGGCGGTCGCCTTCGACCCGACTGCGTTCGCGTCCCTCACGGCCGCGGACTTCAGCGCCAACGACCAGCTCGCGCGCATGCTGGGCGAGCCCGAGTTCGGCGCGCTCTTCCATCAGGGGGAGCGGGAGTCGATGTACCTCGCCGACATCGCCCGGCGTGTCATCCTCGTCGTGCTCTTCGACAACGAGACGACGCTCGGGCTCGTGAAGCTGCGCGTGCGGGTCGCGGTGCAGGAGCTCAACCAGGTCTTCACCGATATGTTCACCCGTGCCGACGCCGGCACGAACGCGCCCCAGGTGGAAAGCGGGTTCCTGGGTGAGGCGGAAGACGAGATCGACAAACTCTTCGGGTCCTGAGGGGAACCGCGTCTCATGTCGATGATCAACTACGCCTCCCGCGAGATCAACTGCAAACTCGTGTACTACGGGCCGGGGCTGGGCGGAAAGACGACCAACCTCGAGTTCGTCTACAACAAGGTGGCACCCGGGTCGCGCGGGAAGATGATTTCCCTCGCCACGGAAACCGAGCGCACGCTCTTCTTCGACTTCCTCCCCGTCGACCTGGGCACGATCCGCGGCTTCAAGGTGAAGTTCCACCTCTACACCGTGCCGGGGCAGGTGTACTACAACGCCTCGCGGAAGCTGATCCTCAAGGGCGTGGACGGCGTGGTGTTCGTCGCCGACAGCCAGGAAGAGCGGATGGACGCCAATATCGAGTCGCTGTACAACCTTGAGGAGAACCTGGCCGCACAAGGCTACGACCTGATGAAGCTCCCTTACGTGCTGCAGCTGAACAAACGCGATCTGCCGAACGTTA
>JBLNHD010000224.1:0-3744 GCA_050268825.1 Gemmatimonadota bacterium | reverse complement strand
GTGCTCGGCGTCGGCGGGTATTTCCTGGCAAGGGATTTCGTGCGGAAGAAGCTGCGGTTCGTGGATGCGGTGCGCTCGCCGCTGGCACCGATCGTGGCGGGCATCGGGGCCTTCCTGGTGCTCTGGCCGCTGAGCTGGCTGCCCATCATTTCCGCGACGCCGGCCGTGGTCTTCGCCTTCGGGTGCGCCTTCGGCACCGCGAGCGGCGTCAAGGCGCTGCGGCGGTACGACGCCGGATCACCCCCGCTCCTGCGCTGAGCGGGGCTGGGCCGCCGGCGGCCCGCACGACTATGTTCCGCGATGGCTAACGTCGCGTGTGTGCGCTGCGGTCAGGAGCGGGAGCAGATGCCGTTCCGGCCGTTCCAGAACGAGATAGGCCAGCGGGCGTTCGAGGAGATCTGCAACGTCTGCTGGAGCGAGTGGCTCAAGTATCAGCAGCAGCTGATCAACCACTACGGGCTCAACCTTCGCGATCCTCGCGCGAAGGAGTTCCTCTTCGGGGAAATGGAGAAGTTTCTCTTTTCGCCGACGGGCTGACCCCCTACCAGCTCCGCCCCACCTTCAGGACGAGATCGATGCCGCCGTCTCCGGGAGCCAGGTCCTCGGAGAAGCCGATCCGCCATTCACTGCCATCGCGCGCGCGGCGGATCCAGCCGAAGTCCCCGGTGATCTCGCGGCGGTCCAGCGAGGGAAAGGTGGTCCCCTCGTACCGGGGGGAGTGATAGAAGAAGTAGCCGTAGATCGACTCCCCGCCCCAGAGCCGCCACCGGATCCCCGTCGAGCCCGAGAGAAGGACCGTGCGCTGATAGTCGGAGAGATCTCCCGCTCTCGGCGTGAAGCCCGCGCCGAGCGAGCCTTCGAAGGTGATCGTCGGCCTCAGCGGGACGCGCAGCGTGTGAACGACGGCCGCGCCGGGGACGCCGCGTCCGAGCGCGCGCGTCGTCGCGGTCGGCACGCTGACGGTGACCGTGGTCTGCTGCGTCAGGGAGTGCCGGAAGCCGACGGTCGCTTCGAGGTCGCCGAGGGCGATCGGGGTGGGCGAGCCGGAGACCCGCCGGCCGTCGGGCAGGTCGAGTTCGCTCGCGAAGACGTTCCTGGGCCGAGCCTCCCGCTCGGGCTGCTCGAAATTGATGAGGTCGTGGTACCAGAAGAAGAAGCCGTCGGCAAACCCGGCATAGGAGCCCGCGAGCTCCCCTCGCACCACCAGGAAGGCGTGCGGAGCGAGGTCGCGCCGCCACGACATCGAGGCGCGCATGAGCTCCGCATCGAGGAGGTACATGGTCGGGGCGGTGGTCGGCATCTCGTATTCGATGGCGTTCCCGTACTCGAAGGCGAGGCTGAAGGCGCGACGCGCCGGCGCGTAGCTCTCGTATGGCTGGTGGGCGAGCGTGCTCCGCGTGGCCGAGAAGGGATTGAGCGGCCGGTGGAACGGCAGCGACTGCGCGAGCAGCGGCGCGCCCCAGGCGAGGAGCGAAACGACGGCGGCGGCGGCGGTCTTCATGGGTGGATTGAAGATACTTTCGTTCGTTTTCAAACACGAAGACACGAAGACGCGAAGGCATCTCACCGTCGTGCCTTCGCGTCTTCACGCCTTCGCGCTCAAACGAACAAAAGCCTGCCCGACCGTCAGGGTGCGACCATGAAGTCCCTGGTCGTAGTCGCCGCGATCGTGCCGGTGACGGTGCGGCGCTTCCGGTCGCGATAGATCTCGAGGCGGAGCTCCTCGCCGGGTCCGTAGCTGCCGAGGATGCGAAGGAGGTGGGCTGGGCCCTCGGGGGCGCGGCCATCCACGCGGAGCACCACGTCCCCGCCGCGGAGCGAGAGCGTCGAATTCTTCGCGACGCTGATCACGAGCACGCCTTCCGACGTCCCGAAGTAGCGCCCCAGATCCTCGTTGAGCGGCGCCAGCTGCAGGTTGCCGAACGGCGCGAACGAATAGGAAAGCGCAGTCTGGAGGAGAGCGCGGTCGCGGTCGAGCGTGATCGTGTGCTGGCGGGCCTCTTCCACGCGCTGCCGCAGCTCCCGCATCGCCTCATCCTGCCCCGGCTGCTCCTGATAGTAGATCGTGACGTCGCGGCGTGGCTCGGCCACCAGCGTCGCTCGCCGGGAATCGGAGCCCCGCCGGTACCGGAGCGCCACCGTGTCGCGCGGGTCCATCTGTGCGGCGAGCTCGAGCAGGCGGAAGCCCGGCGACGGCGACCGGATCCCGGGACGCGGCGTCAGCGCGAGTGCGGTGCCGTTCACGTGCGTGATGACGTCGCCCGTCCGGATCCCGGCGCGGAATGCCGGACTTCCGGGCGTCACGCTTTCGACCCGCGCGCCGAGCGTGTCCGTCGCGGCCCCACGCGTGTTCACCGAGAAGCCGAGGTGGGGTCTCGCCGTGACGTAGCGATAGGCGGACGTGCCCTGGAGCGTTCCCCCGCCCGCTCGCGCGGGCTCCTGCGCGCGCAGGGACCCCGCCGCCATCGCCATGCATCCCATCGCCAGAACCAGCCGCTGCTTCATCGCGTTCCTCCTACAGCCCGACGTTGCTGGCGTGCGTGACGTGCACGTCCACCAGCGCATCGAGCAGCCCTACCCGCTCGCGCCAGAGGTCCAGCAGGATCTCCTGGTCCGGAGCGTCCTGCCGCAGCTCGGTGACCTGGAGTGCCTGATCCACCACGGCGATCCGGTCCTCGAGCGCCTGAGCGACCCGCGCGGTCTGTCCGTCGATCACGCGCGCATCGGGGTTGTAGGCGTCGAGCATCGTCTCGAGCGCCTGCGAGCGCTCGCGGACCGCGGCCAGCTCTCCCTCGACGGGGATCTCGGCGAGCGTCGGATCCACCGGCTCCGCGCGCGAGCCGAGCGCGGCGACGCCGGCGAGCGATGCCGCCAGCGCGAGCCCGCCGATGCCGGCCCACCGGGTCTGCCGGCGACGCCGCAAGCGCCGCCGCTCGGCGTCGACCTGCGGCCAGAGATCCCGCGAGGGACGCAGCGTCGGAAGGGCCCGAAGCCGGGCTATACGCTGATGCAGCCGGTCGAGCTCGGCCGCGCAGTGCACGCAGCTTTCGATGTGCTCGCGGGCCGCGGCGGTCCCGGGCTCGGAAGCCCCGTCCCGGAGCGCAACCAGCTGTTCCATGCTCAGGTGTGTCATGCCGGTACCTCCTCCCCGAGCCAGCGGCGGAGCCGGGCGTGCGCCCGGGCCAGCTGGGACTTCGAGAAGCTCACCGTCTTGCCCATCATGCCTGCGATTTCCTCGTGCGTGTAACCCTCGACGTCGTGGAGCCAGACCACCGCCCGGGAGGTCTCGCCGAGCCGCTCGAGCGCGGCCTCGAGATCCATGCGGAGGGCCATATCCTCCCGGCGCATGGGGGTGACCTGGTCGTCCAGCTCGTCGGTGTCGCGGTACTTGTTGCGCCGGAGCCGCATGAGCGCCTTGCTGGCCGTGATGCTCCGGATCCACCCCCAGATGCTGCCGTCTCCCCGGTAGTTCCGGATGCTCCGGCACACCTCGAAGAACGTCTCCTGGACCACGTCTTCGGCGTCCTCGGTCGTCCGGCAGATCCGCCGGGCGAGGTTGTAGACCGGCCCTTCGAAGGCCCGGAACAGGGTCTCCAGGGCGGCGGCGTCGCCGGTCCGGGCGCGGGCCAGGACGGCATCGGCGTTGGCCACCAGGGATGGATCCATGAAGAGCGCTCGAGTCATGGTGATCTAAAGATGCGGCAGGGGCCGCGATCGTCGCAAACCAGACGGAGAAATGGGGGT
>JBLNHD010000223.1:0-4213 GCA_050268825.1 Gemmatimonadota bacterium | reverse complement strand
GCTGAGCCGCGGCCACGCTTCTCCACCTGGCTCGTGGCCGTGGTGCGGAACCTCACCGTCGACTGGCTCCGCCAGCGCGACGGCCGGCCGCGGCGCAGAGTCCCGGACCACCTTTCTGCCGTGCAGCAGCGCATCTATCGGCACGTCTTCCTCGAGAGCCGCTCGCATCGGGAGTGCTTCCACCTGCTGGCCGCAGAAGGCGTGGTCCTCTCCGATCACGAGTACGCCTCCGAGCTCGCCACGACGTACCGGCTCTCGCCCACGCCGGCGCCATCGCGCGGTGTCCTCCGCCGCCGTCATGACCCGATGCGTCCCGACCTCGCGGCCCCGCAAGGGGAAGCCCTCGAGGTCGATGCCCCGGCACGGCTCACCACGCTGCTCGCCGGACTGAGCGCCGAGGACCGGCTGGCGGTCCAGCTCTTCGTGATGGACGAGTTGAGCGCGGCCGAGGTCGCCCGCATCGTCGGGTGGCCCACACCGCGAACGGTCTACAACCGGGTCTCGCGCGCGCTCGCGTCGATGCGGCAGCAGCTCGGCGCCGCCGGCCTCGCGCTCGGGGACCTCTGACTCGCGAGAAGTCGAGGAGACCAGGTCCGTCTCATGAGGGAAACACACGGAGCTCCTGCATGCGCTTGACGTTCGACCGACTCCGCGCCGCCGAGCGCTACCCCGCCCCGGGCCCTGACTGCCTCGACGAGCTCGGCGTGGCGGCCGCCGTGGACGGCCGCGCGACACAGCACGCCATCGCGCATCTCTCGAACTGCGCCGCCTGCCGCGCGCAGGTGGCCCAGCTCGCGCGCCTCCTCGGCGACGGTTCGGTGGCGCGCGAAGTCGACCGGCTCTCTGGGGGCCACGGTTTCCCGCGCGTGGCAGCGCCACTCGCAGCGGCGGCCGTCCTGCTCCTTGCGCTGATTCCCTTCATGGCGCGCACCGACCGCGGTGCCGGCGAATTCCGGGATGAGCCGCAGGCACCGGTCGCGAGCGTCCCAATCCTCCGGGCACCGCTCACCGCCACGGGAACCCTCGAATCGCTGCGCTGGTCCGGCGTGACCGGCGCAACCCAGTACCGGGTGACGATCTTCGACGAGGAAGGCGGGCTCGTCTGGACCGCCGAGACCGGCGATACGACGGTGGCGTTTCCCCGGGATTCGGCGCTCGTCGCCGGTACACCCTACTGGTGGCGAGTCGAGGCGCGCGTGGATTTCGACCGCTGGAACGCCTCGGGGCTGGGGGCCTTCACGGTCGGCGAGCGGCCATGAGAGTGCTTGTGGCGGCCGCCCTGCTCCTCATGGCGCTGCGCGCGCTCACCCTCGCGATCCTCCCCGCCTCGCCATGACTGGAGGCTCGGGACGGCAATGAGCCCTGCGCGGCGGTCGATGCTCCTGGCCGTCCTCCTCCTTGCGGCGGCGGTGGAAGCACCGGCCCAGTCACCCGACCGCGCTTCGGCTGATCTCACCGACTTTGCCCGGGCGCGGCCCGATTCCGTGCGCGAAGTCTTCCGCAGGCGGATCGCCGCGGCGGTCGCAGCCCGCTCCGAGGCGGCCCGAGCCGGCGAGCTCGCCGCCGCCCGGCAGCTTGCCGACGCCTACGCGGTCGCCTGGAACGACTCGCTCTTCCTCGAGGAGCTCGCCCGGTTCGAGCGCCGCCCGGGGCACGAGCGTAGCGTGAAGGTCGCGTCGGACAGCCTCCGGCGCGCGGGTTTCGACATCTTTTCCAGGGAGGGGCCCGAGGCGGCGATCGGGCGGTGGGAGCAGAGCCGCCGGCTGGCCGAGTCCATCCGCGATTCCGCCGGACTTGCCGCCACGCTGAGCAATCTCGGCGCGGCGCACCTCGCGCTCGAAAACACCGATTCCGCAGCTGCGCTCCTCGCGCGCTCCCGTGCTCTGGCCGAGCGCGTGCGCGACTGGCGGACCCTCGGCAACATCCTTGGCCATCTGGGCCGACTCGAGGAAGCGCGCGGAGACCTCGGTGCCGCGCGCACGGCGTACACTCGTGCCCTCGCGATGCGACCCCTCTCGGGAGACGACCGCGGTGCCGCGGCCGACGAGAACAACCTCGGCCTCATCGCGCTGCTCCACGGCGATACCACTGCCGCGCGTCTCGCATTCGAATCCGCACTCGCGCGCAACCGGCGAGCCGGCCGGAGCGGCGCCGCGGCGGTGAACCTCATCAATCTGGCGAATCTCGCAGCCACCGACGGTCGATTCACCCGCGCCTCCGCGCTCTATCAGGAGGCACTGACGCTCCACCGCGGCGCGGGCGAAGTCGCCGCGGCGGGTCTCGACCTGCAGGGCATCGGCAATCTTTCCCTGCGACTCGGAGACTATCGCGCCGCCATCGCGGCGCTCGACGAGGCGGCTGGCATCCTCATTCGCACCGGGCCGCCGGAAGCCGCGGTCGCCGCGCATGCGGACCTGGCCCAGGCGTACGCGGGCGTCGGCGATCTCCGCGCGGCGGCGCATGCCGTCCGTCGGGCCGAGCCGAGCGCGCGGACCGCAGGTCCCTCCGCACTCGCCACGCTCGCGCTCGTCCGCGGTGACCTGGCGCTCGATGCCAACGCGCTCGCCGAAGCGGAGTCGGAGTATGCGCGAGCCGAATCGCTCTTCGTGCAGGCGCAGGACGATGCGGGCACTGCCGCCGCTCGGCAGGGGCTTGGCGCCCTGCAACTGCGCCGTGGAGACGCCCGGGCCGCCGTGCGGACCTTCGCCGCATCCGCCACGGCACAGCGCGCGGCAGGCGAGCTCCGGGGGGCGGCCCTCACCGACCTCCTCCTCGGCGCAGCGCAGGCCGAACTGGGCGATGACGCTGCCGCGCTCGCCACCACGCGCCGGGCGCAGGTGGCGCTCCGTGCACTCGGTGATCCGGTTGCCGAGGCGTCGGCGTTCGCATCGCTGGGTGATCTCGCCGAGCGTGCCGGCAGGACGGGAGAGGCAGAGGCTGCCTTCCGCCGCGGGATCGCCGTGCTGGGCCGCCGCGAGGCGCCGGGAATGGTGGCCGTGCTCCGGTGGGGACTCGGACGCTCGTTGCGCGCTCGGCGCGATCTGGAAGGCGCGTCGCGCGAGCTGCATGCGGCGATCGCCGCGGTCGAACGGGTGGCGGGCCGCCTCCCCATCGGGGCGACGCGATCGCTCCTGCTCGGTGATGTCGCCGACCTGCACGCGGAGCTGGCACTGGTGGAGCATGCGCGCGGGCACACCGCGCTCGCCTTCGAGGCAAGCGAGCGCCTGCGCGGACGCCAGATGCGCGAGCTGCTGGCGCGCGGCTCGGTCGCGGCGCCACCCGGACTCGACCGCGCCCTCGCCCTGCGCGAGCGGGAGCTGCGCCGGCACATCGCCGAGCTCGAACGCGGCGCGTCACTCCTCGCGGCGAGCGGTCTCCGCGACCTCGCCGGACCGGCGCCCGATCCGGCACCCGATGCCGCCATCGCCACCGCGCGAAGCGAGCATGCGCTCACGCTCGAAACGCTCGGCGCCACTGCCCCGCCGTATGCGGGCCTGGTTACGCTGCCGCGTGTCGATCACCGTGAAGTCGCGGAACAGCTCGAGCGCGGCCAGGCGCTGCTCGAATATCTCGTCACGGATTCCGCCACTCTGCTCTTCGTCGTCACCACCGACTCGACCGCCGTCGTCCGCATCCCGGTCGGCCGCCGGGAGCTCGCCGCCGCCGTGGACTTCTCGCGCGCCGCGATCGAAACCGCGCCCGCGACCGGCACGCGCGAGCCCTGGCGGCCTCCGCTGCGGCGGCTTCACCGCCTGCTCGTCGCGCCTGCGGAGGGCACCGGACTCCTGCGCAGCGTGCGCTCGCTCCTCATCGCCCCGCATGCCGAGCTCCACTATCTCCCCTTCGCGGCGCTCCTCGCGGGGCCGGGCGACACCTACCTCGTCGAGCGGTACGAGATCGCCTACGTCCCCTCCGCCGCCATCTGGATGGAACTCGGGTCGCGCCCGCGGGTCGCGGGCAACGGTTCGGTACTGGCCCTGGCGCCGTTTCCCGGCTCGCTACCGGGAAGCCGCGACGAAGTGCGCGCGATCGGGAGGCTGTTCGGAAAGAGAGCGAACGTGGTGGTGGGAGCCGGCGCAACCGAGGGAGTGCTCCGCGCGGCGGCACCGGCGTACTCGGTGGTTCACCTCGCGACGTACGGGATACTCAATCGGCGCAACCCGCTTTTTTCCTTCGTATCACTGGCACCGGAAGGGGAGGCCGAGGGAAGGCT
>JBLNHD010000222.1:0-3212 GCA_050268825.1 Gemmatimonadota bacterium | reverse complement strand
CCGAAGAGCTTCTCCGCGACCTCGAATCCGAGCACGGCGACGTGCCGCCGCTCCTCGACGTCGGGATCGGCGAGCGGGTCGCCGGCCGCGAACCGGTAGTCCTGCACGATCTGGTAGGGCGGGGTGACGCCGAAGATGAGGACGCTCCGGAGCCGTTCGCTCCGGTACACCACGTCGCTCTGCGGCGTGGGCCAGCCCGACTGCAGCGCCACGGCCTGGGCATCCGGGAGCGCGCGCCGCACCGCCTCGGCGTCGTCCCGCGTGATCCTGGGGCGCCGGGCGATCGCGCGGATCGCTTCGTCGTCGACCAGCCCGATGGCGATCGGGTCCCGCCGCACCTGGAACGCGTTCGTTCCGATCACGGCCCCGGCCACGTTCTCCTTCACGTAGGCGTTCATCCCCTGGATGATCGCCACGACGGCGACGAGGAATCCGACCGAGACGATGATGCCGAGGAGAGTGAAGAACGAACGGAGCTTGCTGGCGGCGATCGCCCTGAGGGCGAGGCGGATCGCTTCGGTCAGGGGCATGGGGGGAAGGTAAGGGGTCGAAAAGCGGGCGAGAAGCGGGCGGGGAGCGGGCGAGGAGCGGTCGAAAAGCGGTCGAGGAGCGGTCGAGAGGCGGTCGAGAAGCGGTCGAGGAGGTGGGCGAATGGTCGGGTGCCGCTGATCGGGTGGCTGAAACCTGTAAAACGAAAGCGGTCGAGCGCGTCCCGCCGCCCCGACCGCCCCGCGACCGCTTCCCGCCCGCTCTTTGACCGCTTTCGACCGCTTTCGACCCGCTACTCGTATCGCAACGCCTCCACCGGATCGAGCCGGCTCGCCTTGCTCGCCGGATACAGGCCGAAGAAGATCCCGGTGATGGTCGAGGCGAAGATGGCCGCGAGCACCGACCAGAGCGGGATGGCGGCCGGAAGCGGAGTGGCCGCGCGGATGAGCCAGGCGATGAGGGCGCCCAGCACCATGCCGACGCCACCGCCGACGAGCGTGAGTGTCGCCGCCTCGACGAGGAACTGGAACATGATCTCGCGCCGGGTGGCGCCGAGCGCCTTTCGCACGCCGATTTCCCGCGTGCGTTCGGTCACCGAGATCATCATGATCGCCACCACGCCGACACCCCCGACCATGAGCCCCACGCTCGAGAGCGCGAGCATCACGAGGAAGAAGCCCTGCGTGACCTTGTTGAACATGTCGAGCAGGCGGTCCTGGCTCACCAGCGCGAAGTTGTTGTCGTCGGCGGGACGGAGCCCCCGGTGGACGCGCAGCGCCGCCGTGACCTGATCCTGCGTCTCCGCGACGGTGTACTCGGGCTTCGGAGTCACCGCGAACATCATCCAGCCCGGCCAGTAGTCCGCCACCTTGGAAAAGGTCGAGTGCGGGATCGTCACCGACGGGGACGGGGATCCGCTGAAGAGCCCGGCCGCCTCGACGTAGACGCCGATCACGGTGAACGGCTCGCCGAAGATCTTGATCCGCTTCCCGATCGGGTCGAGGCGCCCGAAGAGCGACTCCGCGGTCTTGTCGTTGATGACCGCAACGTGCGCGTTCGACAGCTCCTCGACGTGCGTATAGCTCCGCCCCATCGTGAGTGTCCCGCCGACGGTGTAGATCCAGTTGGGGCTGAACCCGGTCACCTGGACCCCCTCGAGCCGCACGTCCCCGTAGCTCACCGGGCCACCGGAGCCTTCGCGCCAGGTCACGAACTGCACCGCGGGCAGCGTCCGGATCACCTCGGCTTCCTCGACCGTGAGCGACGGCATCTTCCGCCACGGCGACATCTCGTCGGAGCCGTCGCTGATGGTGAGCCCGCCCTCGAAGTACCGCTGGACGAAGAAGGTCTTCGGGCCGAGCGTCTCGAGCTCCCGGGCCACGCTGCGGTTGATGCCGGTGATGGCGGACGCCATGGCGATGACGACCATGACGCCGATGGCGACGCCGAGGATCGTGAGGAAGGCGCGGACCTTGCTCGACCGGATCGAGTCGAGGGCGATGCCGACGCCTTCGAGAATGCGGGCGAAGTTCATGCTTGTCCCCCTATTCGGCCCGGAGGGCCGTGATCGGGTCGAGCTTCGCCGCGCGGGTCGCGGGATAGACGCCCGCCACCACGCCGACCGAGATCCCCAGGATGACGCCCACGGCCACCGACCACGGGGCGACTGCCGCCGGCAGCGGGCTCAGCGCCTGCACGAGGAAGGCGAGCCCGATTCCCGCGCCGATGCCGAGCCCCGCTCCCACCAGCGAGAGCGTGGCGGACTCGACGACGAACTGCGCCAGGATGTCGCTGCGACGCGCGCCGAGCGCCTTGCGGATGCCGATCTCGCGCGTGCGCTCGCTCACCGCCATCAGCATGATGTTCATGATGACGATGCCGCCGACGACGAGCGAGATCGCCACCAGGCCGGGCAGCGCCATCATGAGGATCTTCGAGATCTTGTTCCACCCCTCGAGCGCGCCTTCCGCCGTCTGCAGCGAGAAATTGTTCTCCTCGCTCGGCTTGAGCCGCCGCCGGCCGCGCATGATCCCCTCGACCTCGTCCATCGCCTCCTGCATCATCACCGGGTTCTCGGCCTGCACCTGGAACTCGTCGAGGATGTGGTGCGGGCAGATGTGCCGGCGCCCCGGCGCGGTGTACGGCATGACCACGAACTTGTCGAGGGAGATGCCGAAGAGCGTGCCCTGCTTCGTGACGACGCCGATCACGCGATAGGGCAGGCCGGCAATGGTGACCGACTTGCCGAGCGGATCGGTGCCCTCGAACAGCTTCTCGGCGATGAGGTCTCCGATGACGAGCACCGGGGTCCCCGCACGCGTCTCCTGCTCCGTGAAGATGCGCCCGGCGGAGAGCTCGAAGTTCTTGATCTGGAAGTACGCGGGCTCGGCGCCCTGGAGCTCGATGTCCTTCGCCTCCTTGCCGTTGTACGTGAGCGTCATCCGGTCGGCGCAGTAGAAGGACGTCACCGCCGGGATGGTCATCCGCTCGCGGACGTAGCGCGCGTCCGCGTAGGAGATGCGCGGGCGGCGGAACCAGGCGCGCCACTGCTCGTCGTCCACGTCGCCGGTCACGATGCCCGGCCGCTGGCGGAGCTGGAAAGTGTTGAGGCCCACCAGGCGGTTGGCGAACTGGTCCTCCATGTACACGTTCATGCCCTGGACGATGGACACGACGGCGATGAGGAACGTGACGCCGATCAGCACGCCGATCAGGGAGAAGAA
>JBLNHD010000221.1:0-3742 GCA_050268825.1 Gemmatimonadota bacterium | reverse complement strand
CAGCTCGAAACCCTGACGGGCGAGCTCGGCCTCGACCGGCCGCTTCCCGAATCGGAAATCGCAAGCCCGGGCCTCGCGCTCGCGGGCTTCACCGACCGGTTCGCGCCGGCCCGGCTGCATGTCTTCGGCGAGACCGAGATCACCTACCTCGGCACCCTCTCCGCGGCGGACCGGCGCCGCACGCTCGAGGCGTTCTTCGGCTTCGAGCTGCCCTGCATCTTCGTGACCAAGGGGCAGGAGGTCCCGGCGGAGCTGCTCGAGCTGGCGAGCGCCCGCGGCGTACCGGTGCTGCGGTCGCGGCTCAAGACCGCCGAGTTCTATCGCTCGATCAAGCCGATCATCGAGGATGCGTTTGCTCCACGCACCACGCTGCACGGCTCGCTCGCCGACGTGTACGGGGTGGGCCTGCTCTTCGTCGGGCGTTCCGGCATCGGGAAGAGCGAGTGCGTCCTCGATCTCGTCGAGCGGGGGCATCGCCTCGTGGCGGACGACGTCGTCCAGGTGACCCGCCGGCGCTCGGACGTGCTGATCGGCCAGGGGCACGAGCTGGCGGGGCACCACATGGAGATCCGCGGCATCGGGCTCGTGGACATCCCGGCGCTTTTCGGCGTGCGATCGGTGCGGCAGCAGAAGCGGATCGAAGTCGTGGTGCAGCTCGAGGACTGGGAAACTGCCAAGGACGCCGATCGCACCGGCCTCACCCGCCAGGAGACGGACATCCTCGGTGTGAGCGTGCCGCGGGTGATCGTCGCGCTCAACCCGGGCAAGAACATTACCGTCATCTCCGAGGTGGTCGCGATGATGCACCTGCTCCGGTACTCGGGCGTCGACGTCGCGGCCGCCTTCAACGAGCGGCTCATCAAGCGGATGAAGGAGCAGCGGGGCCTGCGGGAGTATCTGCAGAACGATTATGAGTGATCTGAACGGGGTGGTGGTCGGCCACGGCAGCGTCGCGAAGGCGCTGGTCGAGGCGGCGGAGGAGATCACGGGCCTGCGCGGCGTGCTGGTGCCGGTCTCGAACACGGGGTGCGATCGCGGTGCGCTCGAGGAGCGGATCGTCACGGCGGTCGGGGAGGGGCCGGCGGTGGTGTTCGTGGACCTGGCGGCGGGGTCGTGCCTGCTCGCGGTGCTGCGGCGCCTGCGCGACCGCGAGGACGTGCGCATCGTGACCGGCGTGAACCTCGCCATGCTGGTGGACTTCCTCTTCCACCGCACCCTGCCTCCCGCCGAGGCGGCGGCGCACGCCGCGAACAGCGGCGGCAGCGCCATCAAGGTCCCCTGATGCTGCTGCTCTGCCGGGTGGACGACCGGCTGATCCACGGCCAGGTCGTGCTCGGGTGGGGCCGGCCGCTCGGACTCGAACGCATCGTCCTCGTCGACGACGAGGTGGCGGCGAACGAATGGGAGCAGGAGCTTTACCGGATGGCCGTGCCGGCCGGCATCGAGGTGATCTTCGCTTCGGTGGCGAGTGCGGCCGGGCGGCTCGGCACGTGGCACCGGGATGCCCGGCGCACGGCGCTGCTCACCGGCGGCATCGAGGCCATGGCATCGCTCCACGCCGCGGATCATGAGGCGCTGCATCGCATCAACCTCGGCGGCGTGCACCACCAGCCGGGCCGCACCGAGCGGCTGCCGTACCTCTACCTGACCGACGCGGAGCTCGCCTTTCTGCGCCGGCTCGCGTCCGAGGGGGCCGAGATTTCGGCGCAGGACGTTCCCACGGCCCCGCGCGTTTCCCTGGACGCCCTGCGATGAGCCTCGATCCCGCCGGCTGGCCGCTCCTGCTGCTCTGGGGAACGCTCGTGGGGCTCGACCTCGTCAGCGTCCCGCAGGCGCTGCTCGCGAGGCCGCTCGTCACAGGCACCGTCACCGGCCTCCTCCTGGGAGATGTCGAAGCCGGGCTCCGGGTCGGGGTGCTGCTCGAACTCTTTGCGCTCGACGTGCTGCCGGTCGGGGCCTCCTGGTATCCCGACTATGGACCGGCGACGGTCGGCGCCACGGCCTACGCAGCCGCCGTTCCCGGGTGGGAAGCGTCGCTCGGCGTCGCCTGCGCCATCGGGCTGGTGGTCGGGCTGGCTGGCGGCGCGAGCCTGCAGTGGCTGCGGCATCGGGTGGTGCGCGACCTCAACGCGCACACCGACGCCCTCGCGGCCGGCCGGAGCGACGCGATCCGCGCGCTGCAGTACCGCTCGCTCGCCCGCGATGCCCTCCGGAGCGCCGGGCTGACCCTGCTCGCCCTCGGCCTCGCGGCCGCCGCGGCGCACTGGCTTTCCCTCGACGTCCGCACGGAGAATACGCTGACACTCGTGGCCATCGGTTGTGGGCTCGCGGCGGTGATTGGCGGCGCACTTCGGAGCGCCGGCCGGGGGGCACGCATGCGCTGGTTCGTGGCGGGCGCGGCGGGAACCGCCCTCCTGCTCGGTGCCGCATGAAAGGCGAGCGCGCGGCACTCCGGCGGCTCTACGCAGTCCAGGGGGCGTGGAACTACGAGCGCATGCTCGGGGTGGGGATGGGGTACGCCGCCGAACCGCTGCTCGAGCCGCTCGAGCGCACCGATCCCGCGCGGCATCGTGAGGCCGTGGCTCGCTCCGCGGAGTTCTTCAACTCGCACCCCTACCTCGCCGGCCTCGCGCTCGGCGCCTCCGTGCGCGGCGAGTACGACGCCGTTCCCGGGGCTCAGATCACCCGCCTGCGGACCGCGCTCTGCAGTCCGCTCGGCGCGCTCGGCGACCAGCTCTTCTGGGCGGGCGCGGTGCCCGCGACGGTCGGCGCCGCGCTGGCGGCCGTCACCCTCGGAGCCGGTCCCTGGGCGATCCTCGCCCTGGTCGTCGTCTTCAACGTGTTCCGCGCGTGGGTCGCCACCTGGGCGCTGCGCACGGGACTCGCGGCCGGCACCAGCGTCGGCGCCGCGATCCGCCAGTCGTGGCTCCCGCGGACCGCGCATCTTGCCGGGATTGCGGCGGGGCTCGGGATCGGCGTCGCGGTGCCGCTGGTCGCGGTCTGGTTCCTCGGATCGTTCAGCACCGGAGGCATCGTCGGGGCGCTGGCGCTGGCCGCGGGGGGCGTGATCGCCGCGCGCCTGGCCGGGCCCATGTACGCCGCTCCGCGCTTCGGCCTCCTCGCGCTGGCCGCGGCGCTCGTCTTCCGCCTGGTGATCCGGTGAGCGAGCGCGAGGTGCTGATCGTGAACCCTCTCGGCCTCCATGCGCGGCCGGCCGCGCAGATCGTGCGAACGGCCAGCGATTTCACCTCTGACGTCCGCCTCGAAAAGGACGGCATGGAAGTCAACGGCAAGAGCATCATGGGCGTGATGATGCTGGCGGCGGAATGCGGGAGCACGATCCGCATTCGCGCCACCGGTGCCGACGAGGCGGCCGCCCTGGACGCCCTCTGCCGCCTGGTGGCGGACGGATTCGGAGAATCGTGAGCGAGTCCCGCCTCCTTCGCGGCATCGGGGTCTCGCCCGGCATGGCGTGGGCGCCGGCGCTCGTCATCCGTCTCGATTTCCCCGACGTGCCGGATCGCACCGTCGACGAAGCCGAGGTCGAGCACGAAGTCGAGCGGCTGCACGCAGCGGTGCGCTTCGTGGTGCGGAACCTGAATGCGTTGCGAGAGCGGGTGCTCGAGCGGGCGGGCGTGGAAGAATCGCGCATCTTCGACGCCCAGATGATGATGGCGCAGGATCCCGACTTCCTCGCCTCGGTCGAGCAGCTCATCCGGAAGAACCGGTTCGCGGCGGAAAC
>JBLNHD010000220.1:0-6836 GCA_050268825.1 Gemmatimonadota bacterium | reverse complement strand
GGATGTCGCGGTCCCACTCCGATTTCTCGGCGATGGCGTTGTCGGCGATAATGTAGGCCCGGCGCTGCGCGTCGCTCCAGCCGTCACAGTGGATTCGGGAGGCATCGAGGACCACCATGGCCCGGAGGTTGGTCTCTTCCTCGAACTGCTTGACGTAGAGGCGATCGTTCCGGCCGAGTATCTTCCAGTCGACGTAGCGCAGCTCGTCTCCCGGCTGGTACATCCGATGTTCGGCGAATTCGACGGAGAAGCCCCGGCGCGGGGAGCGGTGGAGCCCGGTGAGGAAGCCTTCGACGACTCCGCGCGTCGTCACCTCGATACCGCCGAGTCGCGATACTTCGTAGGGATCGAGGAGATCGAGCCGGGCGCGGTCTCGGGAGGCTGAAACTGATGGCATCGGGGCCGCAACGTATCCGGTGAGCGCAGGGGAAGTCAACGCGGCCGGATGCGTCTACCTCCGGGGACGGACGCCCGGGAACGGCGCGCCCTCGAAATTGCTAAGGTGTTCGGGCGGAAGACGTTGTCTCAGGCGGCCCGCGTGGCACACGGCCTGCGGAGCTGGCTCTGGTCCGTTACGTCATCGCTTGTCCGGAGGTTTCATGGTCCGCATTGCCCCGCTCCTGCTGCTCGGCGGCCTGCTCGGTACCCCGCTCGCCGCGGGGCTGGCCCAGGATCGGGCGCGCCCGGTGCCCCGCCGCGAAGCACCCGCTCCGGAGCGGGCTCCCCGGCAGGAGCCGCCTCGCGCAGAACCGCGGCGGGAGGTCGAGCGCGCCCGGCCCGAGCGGGCCGAGCCCCGCCGGGATGCGCCGGCCGAACGGCGGGAGCCCTCTCCGCGCAGTACCGGCGAGCCGGAGCTGCGGCGCCGCCGCGCGGACAAGCCGGATTGAAACCGTCGCGTCCGGGCCTGCGTACCGTGGGCGGCGGGCCGGGGCGGCGGAGCCAGGGCACCCCACTTTCCTCAACACAGCCAGGATCGATGACCACGATCAGAGCGTTCGGAACCATGGCGGTGATGGCCCTCGCGGCCGCGCCGCTCGCCGCGCAGATGCAGAACGGGTCGGCCGCGGTGACGCGTGCCGCCGGCACGATCACCGAGTCCGACGTGGCCCGGCGAATCCACATCATTGCCCACGACTCGATGATGGGCCGCGATACGCCGAGCCGAGGATTGGAGCTCACGGCGCAGTACATCGCCGACGAGTTCAAGCGTCTCGGCCTCAAGCCGGGCGGCGAGAACGGGACCTTCTTCCAGCGCTACCCGATCACATCGTCGCAGCTGGATGTCGCCGCATCCCACATCGGGTTCATGTACGGCGGGAAGCACGTCCACGCAGAGTTCACGAAGGATGCGCGGCGCAACGGCGGGCCGGTGCCGGCGGCCGGGATGGGCGGCCCGGCCGTGCTGATCGCGGGGCCGCTCGATGCGAAGACCCTCGACACCGCCGCCATCCGGGACAAGGTCGTGCTCTGGGCGATTGACGTGACCAGGCCGATGCCGGCGGGGGCCAGCACGCTCGGTCCGGCGCTGATCGCCGCAGGCGCCAAGGCAATCATTACCGTCACCAACCGCGACTCGAGCGTGTTCGCGCAGCGACTCGCCGGCCAGTCCCGCCCGGTCACCACCCTCGGCGGCGCTGCGGGCGACCAGATCACGGTGCCGTTCGTCGAAGTGCACGAGCGGGTGCTCGCCGACATGTTCACGACCGCCGGCACCAGCGCGGCGGAAGCACGCGCCAGCACGGCGCCGCTGGTCCGGGCGCTCGAGGGCGTCCGTGTCATGGTGGACATGAAGGAAACGAAGAAGGAAGCCTCGGCCCCGAACACGATCGGCATCCTCGAGGGCTCCGACCCGACGCTCCGGAACGAGTACATCGTGTACTCCGCGCACATGGACCACGATGGGACCGGAAAGCCCCGCGCCGGCACCACCGACAGCATCTGGAACGGCGCGGACGACGACGCCTCCGGCACGGTCGGCATCGTGGAGCTTGCCGAAGCGTTCGCGCAACAGGGTGCGCGGCCGAAGCGCTCGATCATCTTCATGACCGTGAGCGGCGAGGAAAAGGGCCTCTGGGGAAGCCGCTGGTTCAGCGAGCATCCGACGGTGCCGCTGGCGAGCATGGTCGCGAACTTCAACCTCGACATGATCGGCCGCAATTCCGGCCGGTCGAAGGGCGACGTGAAGCAGTGGAGCGATACGATCGTCGTGATCGGCAAGGAGCACTCCGACCTCGGCACCACGCTCAATCGCGTGAATGCCGCGCACCCGGAGCTCCGGATGAACGCCATCGACGACATCTGGCCGGAGGAGAACTTCTACCGCCGGTCCGACCATTTCAACTTCGCGCGCAAGGGCGTGCCGATCCTCTTCTTCTTCAACGGCACGCACGACGACTATCACCAGCCGACCGACTCGCCGGACAAGATCGACGCGGAGAAGGAATCGCGAATCCTCAAGCTGCTGTACTTCCTCGGCCAGGAAGTCGGCAACACCGCCGCGCGGCCGCAGTGGAAGCCGGAGAGCTACAAGGAGATCGTGGAGGCGCCGACGTCGTAGTCGGACGGTGGGAAGCTCCGCATGCGAGCGGCGCCCCCAGCAGGTGGGCGCCGCTTCGTTGCTGCCCCCAGGCGTCCCACCTTCCGACTTCCCGCCCCTCCGGCCATTTTCCGCCCATGCCCGAATCCTCCCTCGCCGACTTCAACGCCTTCCGCGCCCGGATGAACGACGTCATCCTCGGCGCGGGGAACCTCACGATCAACCGGTTCTTCGCGCTCGATGGCCGCGCGTACGAAGCCGGCGCGCTCGGCACGCGGACGAAGGAGATGCTCGGCCTCGTTGCCTCGCTCGTGCTCCGCTGCGACGACTGCATCACCTATCACGTGGTGCGCTGCCATGAGGAAGGGGTGACGCGGGAGGAATTCCTCGAGATCTTCTCGGTGGGCCTCGTCGTGGGCGGGAGCATCGTGATCCCCCACCTGCGCCGCGCCATGGCGCGGCTCGAGGAGCTCGACGCCCGCCCGGCCTAGCGGCGGGGGACGGTCAGCAGGACCCCGCCCAGTACCATCCCCCCGCCGACCAGCTGCACCAGGCCGGGCCGCTCCGAGAGGATCACGGCCGCCGCCGCCATGGCGACGATCGGCGTGAGGCAGGCGAAGATCGCGGTCCGGTTGGTGCCCACCAGACGGATGCTCCGATTCCAGAGGATGTACGCGACGACCAGCGACAGCGCGCTCGAATAGACGAGTCCTGCCCACCCCATCACGGTCACGCGGCTCCAGTCCATCGTGAGCAGCTGCGGGAGGCCTGCCGCGACCAGCGGCGGGGTGCCCAGCGTGAGGGTCCACGCCGTGATCGCGAGGGGGGACAACGGCGTATGCAGCCGCCGCACGCCGAGCGTGAAGACCGCCCAGCAGACCACGGCGGCGAGCGAGAGCAGATCTCCGCCGAGGGTGGCCGCGGAGAAGCGGACCCCCTGGTGCACGATCACGAGCGCCACGCCGAGAAACGCGATGAGGAGGGCCACCCGACCGGTGCGGTCGAGCCGCTCCGTGCGCGTCAGTGCGCCGAGCCCGGCGACCATCACCGGCATGCTGGCCAGGACCAGCGCGCTGTTGGTGGCCGTCGTCCGGGCCAGCCCCGAAATGAAGGCGAGCTGGTAACCGGTGTTCCCGATCAGGCCGAGCACCGTCAGCCGGCGGAGGGCGCCGGGCGGGAGCGCGAGCGGGCCTTCGATCCAGCGCAGCACCAGCGCCAGGAGCACCGCAGCGAGTGCGAACCGGATGGCGGTGAAGGCGAGCGGCGGAAACTGCCCCAGCGCCCACTTCGACACGCTGAAGTTGAGCCCCCAGAGGGTGACGACGACGAGCAGCCCCGCGATCGCCGCGGCGGGCGGGCGCGGCGGCAGCGCGGGCGTCGGGGACGGCGTGGTCGGTGCTGACATCGGGATAGGAACATAGCCCGTTATATTCCCGCGCATGTCCCAGGCCCGCATCCGCAACTTCTGCATCGTCGCGCACATCGACCACGGCAAGTCCACGCTCGCCGATCGCCTCATCGAGGCGACGGGCGCCGTGGAGAAGCGCCAGATGCGCGACCAGATCACCGACACGATGGACCTGGAGCGCGAGCGCGGGATCACGATCAAGCTCAACGCCGTGCGCATGAACTACGTCTCGGCGGACGGCAGCGAGTACGAGCTCAACCTGATCGACACGCCGGGTCACGTGGACTTCACGTACGAGGTGTCCCGCTCGCTGGCCGCGTGCGAGGGAGCGATCCTCGTCGTGGACGCCTCCCAGGGCATGCAGGCCCAGACCCTCTCGAACCTCTTCCTGGCGCTCGACGCAGGCCTCGAGATCATCCCGGTCCTCAACAAGATCGACCTGCCCGGCGCCGAGCCCGAGCGCCGGGCCAGGGAAATCATGGACCTGATCGGTTCGCGGCGGGAGGAGATCCTCTCGGTGTCCGCGAAGGAGGGCACCGGCATCCCCGCCCTGCTCGAGCGGATCGTGGAGCGCGTCCCGCCGCCGCGCGGACAGCGCGAGGCGCCGCTCCGCGCCCTCATCTTCGACTCCTACTTCGACCGGTACCGCGGTGCGATTCCGAGCATCCGCGTCGTGGACGGCGCACTCCGTCCGGGGATGAAGATCGCCTTCGGCTCGCACCCCGACGACGTCTATCCGGTGGACGAGGTCGGCTACCTCCAGCTCGGGCAGCGCCCGGCCGAGCAGCTCGAGGCGGGCGAAGTCGGGTACGTCGTCGCGAGCCTGCGCGAGGTCCGCGATGCGCGCGTCGGCGACACCATTCTCGACGCGGCCAACCGCGCCGCCGAGCTGCTGCCGGGCTACCGCGACGTGAAGTCGATGGTCTTCGCGGGCGTCTATCCCACCGATTCCGACCAGTACGAAGGCCTGCGAGACGCGCTCGAGCGCCTGGTGCTCAACGACGCGAGCCTGCACTACGAGCCCGAGTCCTCCACGGCACTCGGCTTCGGCTTCCGCTGCGGCTTTCTCGGCCTCCTCCACCTCGAGATCGTGCAGGAGCGGCTCGAGCGGGAGTTCGACCTCGACCTGATCACCACCGTCCCCACCGTCGAGTACCATGTATACCGCACCGACGGCACCATGATGCTGCTCGAGAATCCCACCGCGCTCCCCGACCCGGCCGAGATCAGCCGGATCGAGGAGCCCTTCGTCAAGGCGCGGATCATGGCGCCGGCGGAGTACATCGGCGGGATCATGAAGCTGGGCCAGGAGCGGCGCGGGATCTACAACGGGATGCACTACATCGACACGTCGCGCGTCGAGTTCGACTTCGAATTCCCCCTCGGCGAGATCGTCCTCGACTTCTACGACCGCCTCAAGTCGATCTCGAAGGGCTACGCCTCCCTGGACTACGAGCTCAGCGGGTTCCGCGAGTCGGACCTCGTGAAGCTCGACATGCTCATCAACGGCGATCCGATCGACGCTTTCAGTGTCATCATCCACCGCGACAAGGCGTACGAATGGGGCCGCAAGGTGGCGGAGAAGCTCAAGGAGCTCATCCCGCGCCAGCTCTTCGCGGTGGCGATCCAGGCGGCGGTGGGGCAGAAGATCATTGCGCGCGAGACGATCAGCGCGTTCCGGAAGGACGTCCTCGCCAAATGCTACGGCGGCGACATCACGCGCAAGCGCAAGCTCCTGGAGAAGCAGAAGGAAGGCAAGAAGCGGATGAAGCAGATCGGCGCGGTCGAGATCCCGCAGGAGGCGTTCCTCGCCGTGCTGCAGGTCGACTGATGCCGTCCCGCTACATCCTCGGGATCGACATCGGCGGCACCAGCTTCACCGTCGGTGCGGTGCTGGAGGACGGGAGCCGCGTGGCTGCGATGCAGAACGCGCCGACGATCGCCGAATCGGGCGCGGACGTCGTGCTCGACCGCATCATCGGGATCAGCCGGGCGGTGATGGAGGAGACGAGGGCCCTGGATCCGGGTGCCACGTTCATCGGCGTCGGTGCCGGGGCGCCCGGCCCGCTGGACACGCGGCGCGGCGTCGTGCTGCTCACGCCGAACCTCGGCTGGGTGGACTACCCGCTGGCGGACCGGCTCCACGAAGGCCTCACGCTGCCGGTGGTGATCGACAACGACGCGAACTGCGCGGTCCTGGGCGAGTGGTGGATGGGCGCGGCTCGCGGCACGCAGCACGCCATCGGCTTCACCATCGGGACGGGGATCGGCGGCGGGATCATCGTGAACGGCCGGCTCTACCACGGCGCGTCGGACTGCGCCGGCGAGATCGGCCACACCACGATCGACTCGAACGGCCGCCGGTGCGCCTGCGGCAACTATGGATGCCTCGAGGCGTACGCGTCGGGGCCGGCCATCGCCCGCCGCGCCGTCGAAGCGCTCGAGGCCGGGGCCGAGAGCGGCCTGCCCGCCCTGGCCGGCGGCGATCTGTCGCGGATCACGGCCCAGCTGGTGTACGAAGCCGCCGAGCAGGGGGATGAGCTCGCGCGCGAAGTCGTGCACGACACCGCGCATTTCCTCGGGGCGGGGATCGCCAACCTGCTCAACATCTTCAATCCCGAGGTCGTGGTGATCTGCGGCGGCGTGCGGCGCGCCGGGGACCTGCTGTTCGCGCCCCTGCGCCGCGAGGTGGCGCGGCGCGCGTTCAAGCCGGCCGTGGCCGCCGCGCGGATCCTCCCGAGCGAGCTGGACACGCCGGGCGTGCAGGGAGCGGCGCGCGCCTTCCTCGAGCGGCAATAACGTGCCACGCGTCGGCGTCGTCGGGTCGCTCGTCTGGGACGTCATTCACGGGCGCGATCCTCTCGCGGCACCAGTGGAGGAGTGGGGCGGCAT
>JBLNHD010000219.1:0-12087 GCA_050268825.1 Gemmatimonadota bacterium | reverse complement strand
GGCAGACCCAGAACGCGAGCCTCTTCAGCGCGCTCAAGCTCGAGAAGATCGCGATGGGGCTGATCATCTTCTTCATCATGGTCGTGGCGGCATTCAACATCGTGGGCACCCTCACGATGGTCGTGGCCGACAAGACGCGCGAGATCGGCATCCTCCGGGCGATGGGACTCACGGCGCCGTCCGTCGCGCGGATCTTCCTGCTGCAGGGCGGCATCATCGGCCTGGTCGGGACGTCGATCGGCCTCGTGCTCGGGCTCCTCGTGGCGTACGTCGTCGACGGGTCCGGGCTGATCCGGATCGACCCGGCCGTGTACTTCATCGACCGCTTGCCGGTGCACACGGAAGTGCGGGACGTCGTCATCATCGTGGTCGCGAGCGTCCTCGTGGCGCTCGCGGCCACGCTCTATCCTTCCCGCACGGCGGCGCGCCTGGCGCCGGTCGAGGCGATCCGGCACGAATGATCCCGGTGCTCGAGGCGCAGGGGCTGCGCAAGGTCTACACCGGCGGCGACGGCCGGCCCATCGAGGTCCTTTCCGGCGTCGACCTCTCGCTCACGCGCGGCGAGTTCGTGGCCATCGTCGGCGCAAGCGGCGCCGGGAAGAGCACGCTGCTCCAGCTGCTTGGCGCGCTCGACGATCCGACCGACGGGCGGGTGCTCCTCGACGGCGCGGCCTACGCGGACCAGTCGGAAGAGCGGCTCGCCGAGATCCGGAACCGGCAGCTCGGCTTCGTCTTTCAGTTTCACCACCTCCTGCGCGAGTTCAGCGCGCTCGAGAATGTGATGATGCCGCTCCTGATCGGGGGCACGCCGGACGCCGTGGCCCGCTCGAAGGCGGAGGAGCTCCTGGCGGCCGTCGGACTGGCCGGCCGGATGACCCACCGGCCGAATGCGCTCTCCGGCGGCGAGCAGCAACGGGTGGCGGTGGCGCGCGCGCTCGCCACCGATCCGCTCGTGGTCCTGGCCGACGAGCCGAGCGGCAACCTCGACCACCACAACAGCGAGCGCCTGCACGAGCTCTTCGCGACACTGGCACGAAAATTCGAGACGGCGCTCGTGGTGGTGACGCACAACCGGCTCCTCGCGGCGCGGGCCGACCGGGTCCTCGCCATGGAGGGGGGACGCCTCGTGGCCCACCCCGGCCTGGAGGCGATGCCGTCATGACCTGCGACCAGTGCCACGAGCGGGAGGCCATCGTGCACCTCACGCAGATCGTCGATGCCGAGGTGACGACGCTGCATCTCTGCGAGCGCTGCGCGGCGGAGCGCGGGGTCGAACCGCCCGCCGTGGGGAAGTCGCCGCTCGGAAGCTTCCTCGCGGCCATGGGGAAGGAGCTCGAGGGCGCGGCGCTGCCCGGCACCATCACGGGCGAAGCGTGCGCCCGCTGCGGCGCCACGCTCCGGAACTTCCGGGAGACCGGCCGCCTCGGCTGCGCGGACTGCTGGCGCAGCTTCGAGCCGCAGCTGCGGGAGCTGGTGCGGCGGCTGCACGGGTCGACCTTCCACGTCGGCGAGCGCTACGCCGCCGCCGGCCTGGAGGAAGGAGAGGAGCGCGCCCGGCTCGGCACGCTTCGGGAGCAGCTGCGCATCGCGATCGAAACCGAGAACTTCGAGCTGGCCGCCGAGCTGCGCGATCGGCTCAGGGTGCTGGAATGATCGACCTCACGCTCCTCTCCGATGGCGGCGTCGGCTGGCTCGATGCGAGCGGCCCCTCGAGCCACCTCGTGCTCTCCACCCGCATCCGCCTGGCGCGAAACCTCGCCGCCTATCCGTTCGTCGGGCGGAACAGCGACCGCGAGCGCGAGACCATCCTGCGGGAGGTCGAGGCCGCGGCCGCCGACACGGTCCTGCTCCGGCGGGCCGCGCGGTTCCGTCTCGACCGGCTGGATCAGGGGGACCGCCTCCTCCTGCACGAGCGCCACCTGGTGAGCCGCGAGCTGGCGGGACTCGAACCCAACGGGCGCGTCCGCTACGGCGCGGCGCTCCTGGCCCAGGACCGCATCGGCGTCATCCTCAACGAGGAGGATCACCTCCAGCTCCGGGGGCTGCATTCGGGATTTGCCCTCGAGGCGGCGTATGCGGAAGTGGACCGACTCGACACCGAGCTCGGGAGCCGTCTCGGCTTCGCCTTCCACCCCGAGTTCGGTTATCTTACGGCGTGTCCGACCAACGTCGGCACGGGTCTCCGCGCCTCGGTGCTCATCCACCTGCCGGGCCTGGTGCTGACCAAGGAAGTGACGCGCGTGCTGCAGGGCCTGACCCAGGTGGGGCTGACGTTTCGCGGACTGTACGGCGAGGGGAGCGAGGTCGTCGGCAACTTCTTCCAGCTGTCGAACCAGACCACCCTTGGCAAGACCGAAGCGGAGCTCCTGGACCATCTCGGCAAGGTGGTCCGCCAGGTCGTGGAGTACGAGGAGCAGGCCCGCCAGGTGCTGCTGCGCAGCGCCCCGGCCATCATCGAGGACAAGGTCTGGCGCGCGTTCGGGCTGCTGCGGTACGCCCGCTCGCTCTCGTTCGAGGAGGCGATGAACCTCCTGAGCGGCGTCCGACTCGGTGTGGGCACCGGTCTCGTGCCCGGGGTGGGCCTGTACACGCTCAACAAGCTGCTGGTCCATACGCAGCCCGCGCACCTCGCCGCCGCCGAGGGACTTCCGCTGGGCGATCCCGCGCTGGCCATCCGCCGCGCAACGCACGTGCGACGCGTGCTCGAAGACGAAGCGGGACGCCGCGCGTGAGCGCGCCGGTCCCGAACCGCAGGGTGAATCGATGAACGGCTACAACTTCACGGATCGCGTCCGCAAGGTCCTCCAGATGGCCCGCGAGGAAGCGGCCCGCCTGCACCACGAATACGTCGGGACGGAGCACATCCTCCTCGGCCTCATCCGCGAGGGCGAGGGCGTGGCGGCCGCCGTCCTCACGAACCTCAGCGTCGACCTCGACGACATCCAGCAGAAGATCGAGGAGACGGTCAAGAAGGGGAAAGCCGCCGCGGCGGCGGGCCCCGACCTGCCGTATACCTCGCGCGCCAAGAAGGTGCTCGAGCTGGCCATGACCGAGGCGCGCGAGCTCAATCATTCCTACGTCGGCACCGAGCACCTCCTGCTCGGGCTGCTGCGCGAGGAGAAGGGCATTGCCGCGCAGGTGCTGACCGACGCCGGCGTGAACCTCGAGCAGAGCCGCGCCGAGACGCTCCGCCTCCTCGGCAGCGACATGCCGCAGGCGTCGAGCGGGCAGGGCGGGGGCGGCGTGCCGCAGCAGGCGTCGCAGCCCAAGTCGGAGAAGAAGAGCAAGACGCCGGCACTGGACCATTTCTGCCGGGACCTGACGGTCCTCGCCGCGGAAGGCCAGCTCGACCCGACGATCGGCCGCGCCAAGGAGATCGAGCGCGTCATGGAAATCCTGGCGCGCCGCAAGAAGAACAATCCGGTGCTCATCGGCGAGCCGGGCGTCGGCAAGACGGCCATCGTCGAGGGTCTCGCGCTCCTGATCGCCAACGGCCAGTGCCCCGACGTGCTGCGCGATCACCGCGTCCTCTCGCTCGACATGGCCGCGGTCATCGCGGGCACCAAGTACCGCGGCCAGTTCGAGGAGCGGCTCAAGGCGGTCATGAACGAGATCGCCCAGAACAAGAACATCATCCTCTTCATCGACGAGCTCCACACGCTCGTCGGGGCGGGCGCGGCCGAGGGCGCGATCGACGCGAGCAACATGCTGAAGCCCGCGCTCGCGCGCGGCGAGCTGCAGTGCGTCGGCGCCTCCACGCTCAACGAGTACCGCAAGTACATCGAGAAGGACGGCGCACTCGAGCGCCGCTTCCAGACCGTGATGGTCGAGCCGCCCTCGGTCGAGGAGACGGTCGAGATCCTCAAGGGACTGCGGAAGAAGTACGAAGACCATCACCGCATCGTGCTGCCCGACGAGACGCTCGCCGCCGCGTCGGAGCTCTCGGAACGCTACATCACCGACCGCTTCCTCCCGGACAAGGCGATCGACGTGATCGACGAGGCGGGCGCCCGCGCGCGCCTCGCCTCGCAGGTCCCGCCGGCCGAGGTCTCGGAGCTCAAGGCGGAGCTGGAGCAGGTCAACCTGCAGAAGGAGGACGCGGTCCGCGACCAGAACTTCGAGCGCGCCGCCGCCCTCCGCGACCAGGAGCGCGAGCTCCAGGGCAAGATCCGGCAGAAGAACGAGGAGTGGGAGAAGGAGCGGCAGACGCGGCGCCCCGTCATCGACGAGGAGGCCATCGCCTTCATCGTCTCGCGCTGGACCGGCATCCCGGTCACGCGGCTGCAGGAGGCGGAAACGGCCCGGCTGCTCCGGATGGAGGACGAGCTCCACGCGTCCGTGGTGGGCCAGGACGAAGCCATCCATGCCGTGTCCCGCGCCATCCGCCGCTCGCGCGCCGGCCTCAAGGACCCGAACCGGCCGATCGGCTCGTTCATCTTCAGCGGGCCGACGGGCGTCGGGAAGACCGAGCTGGCCCGTGCGCTCGCCAGGTTCCTCTTTGCCGACGCGTCGGCGCTCGTCCGCGTCGACATGTCGGAGTACATGGAGAAGTTCTCGGTGAGCCGCCTCATCGGGGCGCCCCCGGGCTACGTCGGGTACGAGGACTCCGGCACGCTCACCAAGGCGATCCGCCGCAAGCCGTACTCGGTGGTGCTCCTCGACGAGATCGAGAAGGCGCACCCCGACGTGTTCAACATCCTCCTGCAGGTGCTGGACGAGGGCCACCTGACCGACAACTACGGCCGCGTCATCGACTTCAAGAACACCGTCGTGATCATGACGTCGAACGTCGGCGCCCGCGACATCATGTCCGGCAAGTCGCTCGGCTTCCACGGCGGCGACGCCGGGCAGGATTTCGACCGGATGCAGGGCCGCGTCAAGGACGAGATGAACAAGGTGTTCAACCCCGAGTTCCTCAACCGGCTCGACGACGTCATCGTGTTCCACCCGCTGTCGAAGGAGCACATCTCGCAGATCGTCACGATCCTCCTCAAGGAGGTGCAGCGGCGGCTCGGCGACGAAGTGCGGCTCACGCCGGCGGCGCTCGACTTCCTCGTCGAAAAGGGCTACGACCAGAGCTACGGCGCCCGGCCGCTCAAGCGGTCGATCCAGCGCTACATCGAGGACCCGCTGAGCGAGAAGATCCTCCTCGGCGAGTTCGGCCGGGGCGACGAGATCGAAGTCGACGTGTCCGAAGACCGCGAGCGCCTGGTGTTCCGCGCGCTCACCGGTCAGCAGGCCTGACGCCAAGGCGGCACCGGCTCGGCCGGTGCCGCACCCTTCCGCCCGACTCCATGCGCATGCGCGTTGCGGTTCCCGTCGCTCTCGCCCTCCTGATCATGCTGGCGCCCTCCCTGCGCGCCCAGGACCCGGCGGCCCCGCGCGTCGACAGCGTGGCCGTCGAAGGGAACGCGCGCGTCACCGCACCGCAGATCATCGCGACGGTGGCCATCGCACCGGGGTCGAGCGTCAACTACCGGGACATCCAGCGCGCCGTGTCGGCCCTGTACCGCACCGGTCAGTTCGACGACGTCACCGTGGCCCAGCGCATCGAGGGCGGGCACAGCATCCTCACGTTCATCGTGAAGGAGCGGCCTCTGCTCGCGGGATGGTCCATCCGGGGCGTCGAGAAGCTCTCCACCGCCGACGTGCGCGACCGCGTGAAGCTCATCGAGGGCCGGCCGCTCGACCGGGCCGTGCTGGCACGCTCGCGGGCCTCGATCGACTCGCTCTACCGCGACCGCGGGTATTACACCGCAGAGGTGAGCGCCGTCGAGCTGCCGGCCGACAGCGCCGGCGGCGTCCGCGTCTTCTTCGACGTGCAGGAGGGAAGCCGGGTGGCGCTGAGCCGCGTCGTGATCGAGGGCAACGAGCGGTTCAGCGATGCGCAGGTCGTCGGGCAGATGGGCAGCAAGCCGGAATCGTTCTGGTGGTTCCGCAGCGGCGAGTACGACGAGCGGCGCGTCGAGGACGACGTGCGCGAGCGGCTCCCGCGCTGGTACGCCAGTCGCGGCCACATCGATTTCCAGGTCACGGGCGATACACTGATCGCCGACAGCGCCGCCGGGAAGGCCACCCTGCAGCTGACGGTGGACGAGGGGCCGGCCTACCAGGTCGGCACGTTCGAGATCCGCGGCAACCGCCGGTACTCGACCGACGAGCTGATGGTGTTCTATCCGTTTACCGGGACCGCCGGCGGGCCGTTCAACCGCACCGCCTGGGAATCCGCGACGGGCCGCCTCGGAGACCTCTACGCCAACAGCGGGTACATCTACGCGCAGGTGGTGCCGCAGGAAACGCGGCGCACGCTCCCGGACGGCAGCCAGGTCATCGACCTGGCCTGGAACATCCAGGAGGGCCGGGTCGCGACGATCAACAAGATCATGATCGTCGGCAACGACGTGACGCACGAGCGGGTCATCCGCGAAGCCATCGTCCTCTTCCCGGGCCAGGTGTTCAACCGGGACGCGCTCATCCGCTCGTATCAGAACATCAGCAACATCGGCTTCTTCCAGCAGCCCCTGGCGCCGCCCAACGTCGAGACCGCGTCGAACGGCGTGGACGTCGACATCACCTTCCGGGTCGAGGAGCGGCGCACCGGCAACATCAATTTCGGCGCGTCGCTGGGGCAGGGAACCGGGGTGGGCGGCTTCCTCGGTCTCGAGGAGCCGAACCTCTTCGGCCGCGGGAAGCGCGGGCGGCTGCAGTGGCAGTTCGGCACCAACATCAACGACTTCACGCTGTCCTATACGGACCCGGCCATCCGGGAAAGCCGGATCTCGGGCACCGTCTCGGTCTACGATTCACGCCAGCGCTTCACGGTCCGGGATCTCGGTCGCCGGCGGCAGACGGGCGGGAGCGTCCAGCTGGGCTTCCCGTTCTTCGGCTCCCGCTACACGCGGCTCTTCGGCTCGTACGGGCTCCAGCGGATCCGCTATTCCGAGGGCTCGACGGACATCCAGGAGCGCTTCATCTGCAACAACTGCGTCCGATCGACGCTCGGCGCCACGCTGGTGCGGGACACCCGCGTCGGCCTGCCGTTCGCCACGGGTGGGGCCCAGACGAGCATCGCCGGCGAGCTGAACGGCGGATTCCTCGGCGGGACCGGCGATTACCGGAAAGTGGACGTCGAGGGCCGCTGGTATGCCCCCCTGGGGACACTCGGCGGCGGAGACCAGTTCGGCGGCGGCGTCCAGTTCGTGCTCGGGTTCACCGCCAAGTCGGGCTTCATTTTCGGCGACGCCAGCAACTTCTTCACCGAGCTGTATTCCCTTGGCGGGGTTCAGTTTGGAGTCCCGCTCCGGGGCTACGACGAGTTCGCGATCACGCCCAACGGCTTCGACCCCCAGGCGGGGGGCACGAACGCCAACCCCGAGGCCTTCGGCAAGTCTTTTGCTACGTTCACCGTCGAGGCCGGCGCGCGCATCAGCCAGTCGCTGTACGCCAACCTCTTCCTGGACGCCGGCAACGTGTACCGGACGGCCCGGCAATGGGACCCGACGCGGCTCTACCGCGGTGCCGGCGTGGGCGTGGCGCTCGTGTCGCCCCTCGGGCCGATCGGCCTCGACTTCGCGTATGGTTTCGACCGGGTCGACGCTGCCGGCGAGCCGAATCCCGGATGGCAGCTCCACTTCAAGGTGGGGAATTTCTTCTGATCGTGAGTACGTACCTTCTTCGGGAGTGCAGAATGAGGTTAGTCGCTGTTGGACGGGTGGCCGCCCTGATCGGCGCGCTGTCGGCGGGTGCCGTTCCGCTCATGGCGCAGCAGGCGCCTGCCGGGGCCGGCGCGGGCCGCGTCGCCTTCGTGAACATGCGGCGTGTCCTCGCGGAAACGCCGGGCTACGCGCAGGCCGAGTCGACCTTCGTGCGCGAGATGACGGGCTACCGGACCGAGTTTCAGCGATTGCAGACGGCGCTGGATTCGTCCGCCCAGGCGTTCGACCAGCAGGCCACGCTGCTGAGCCAGACGGCCCGGACGGCGCGGCGCCGCGAGCTCGAGACGCAGCAGCAGCAGCTCGAGCAGCGAGGGCAGGAGCTCCAGCAGCGCGCCACGACGCGCGAGCGCGAGCTGCTCGACCCGATCCAGACCCGCGTGGTCGCCGTCATCGAGCGGCTCCGCGCCGCGGGCGGCTATTCGATGGTGTTCGACGTGAGCGCGCAGACGAACACCATCGTCACGGCGGACCCGGCGCTCGACCTGAGCGATCGCGTCATTGCCGATCTGAAGGCCGCCCGACCGTAGGGTGCCATCGCAGGACGGGACCTCGCAGGCGGCCGCCGAGTCCTTCGGCGGCCGCCTGTGCGTGCAGGGACGCCCTCTTCCTCCCATCGCCGGAGCGACGCCATGATGGACATCGCGCGGATCATCCAGTGCCTGCCGCACCGGTATCCCTTCCTGCTGGTGGATCGGATCGTCGAGACCGAGGGGGACACGCGCGTCGTCGGCATCAAGAACGTGTCGATCAACGAGCCGTTCTTCCAGGGTCATTTTCCCGGCCACCCCATCATGCCGGGCGTGCTCATCGTGGAGGCGATGGCGCAGACCGGCGGCGTGCTCCTCCTCAGCCAGCTGGAGCGGCCGGAAGCGAAGGTCGTGTACTTCATGTCGCTCGACGGCGTGAAGTTCCGGCGGCCCGTCGTGCCGGGAGACCAGCTCCGGATGGAGGTGCGCGTCGTACAGAACCGTGGGCGCACCGTGAGCCTCCGCGGCGAGGCGTTCGTGGACGGCGCGCTGGTGGCCGAGGCCGACATGATGGCGCGCATAGTGGATCGCTGACCCGGGGCTGTTACATTTCGGCCCCCCGATCCAAGGATCGCCGGATGGCGCGGAGAGGTGGCACGCACCGCCTGTTGCGCTGGCTCTGGACCAGCCGGCGGCTCGATGCACGGATTGCCCGGCTGGCGCTGCTGCCGGCGTCCGCCATGTGGCGCACCGCGACGATCGCGCGGGACGCGGCCTATGGCCGCGGCTGGGTCGCGAGCAGTGAAGCGCTCCTGCCGACCGTGGCCGTGGGGAACCTGACGGCGGGCGACTCGGGGAAGACGGCCGTGCTCCTCTGGATCGCGCGCCACCTGGCGGCGCAGGGCGTGCGCCCGGCGGTCCTGCTCCGGAAGCCCTCCGAGTATCGCCGCCGGGAGATCGGGCACATCGTGCCGGAGGCGTCGATCGACGACGCATCCGATGGTGTCCGGGCCGTCGAGCGTGCGGCGGCAGCGGGAGCGCAGGCCATCGTGCTCGAGGGGGGGCTGCCTCCGGGCCCGATCCGCGCCGGACTCACCGTGGCGGTGATCGGGGCCGAGACGTCGCGCGCAGTGCGGTGGCCGCTGCCGGCGGGGCCCTGGCGGGAAGGATGGCAGTCGCTCGCGCACGCGGACCTCGTCGTCGTCACGCGCAAGCGAGCCAGCAGCGAGGCGGCGCAGGCGCTGGCGGCGGAGCTGGGCACGAAGACGCCCGGCATCGTCGCCGTCGCGCATCTCGGCATGCGGTACCTCGAGGGCCTCGTCTCGGGGGCGGAGCATGCCGCCGCGACCCTCGCCGGGAAACGCGTCGTCGCCGCGTCCGGCAGTGCGGATCCCGATGCCTTCGTCGCGCAGGTGAAGGCGGCGGGCGCGGCCGTGCAGGTGCACACGTGGAGCGCCGAGGGCGAGCTTCGCGACGAGGACGTCGCGTGGCTCGCCCATGCGACACGGCGGGCCGACTACGTGGTCGTCAGCGAACAGGATGCGGTCAAGCTCCGCGATCGCTGGCCCGCGCGTGTGGCCGAGCCGCTCGTCGCCATACTGGATCTGACGTGGGAAACCAGCGGCGACGCCGTCGCCACCGGGCTCGATGCGCTCATCGCGCCCGTCAACCGCAGCTGACCTTCATCGACGTTGTCCCGGAACCAGCCACCCATGACCACCCCGAGTACGCAGCCCGCGAGGATCATCCGCCCCGAGAAGGACACCTTCCTTTCCGAGGAGAATCCGTTCGAGGCGATGATGTCGCGTTTCGACTTCGCGGCCGAGAAGCTGAGCCTCGATGCCGGCCTCTACAAGATCCTGCGCCATCCGGAAAAGCAGATCATCGTCTCGGTGCCCGTGCTGCGGGACACCGGGGAGGTGGACGTCTACACCGGTTACCGCGTGCTGTACAACACGTCGCGCGGCCCGGCCAAGGGCGGCATCCGCTTCGACATGAACGTCTCCCTCGACGAGGTGACGGCGCTGGCGGCCTGGATGACCTGGAAGTGCGCGGTCGTCAACATCCCGTTCGGCGGGGCGAAGGGCGGCGTCATCTGCGACCCGTTCACGATGTCCGCGGGAGAGCTCGAGCGGATGACGCGGCGCTATACCTCCGCGATCATCGAGACGCTCGGCCCCGACTCCGACGTGCCGGCGCCCGACGTCAACACCAACGAGCGTGTCATGGCGTGGATCATGGATACCTATTCCATGCACAAGCGTCATACGGTGACGGCGGTGGTCACGGGGAAGCCGGTGTCGATGGGCGGATCCCTCGGACGGCGCGAGGCCACGGGGCGCGGGTGCATGTTCGCGACGCGCGAGGCGCTCAAGCGCCTGGCCATGCCGATGCGGGGAGCCAGGATCGCGGTGCAGGGCTTCGGCAACGTCGGCTCCGTCGCCGCGCAGCTGCTCGCCGAGCAGGGCGCGCGCATCGTGGCCGTGAGCGACAAGTCGGGCGGCATCCACAACGACAAGGGCCTCGACCTCGCCGACGTGGTGCGGTGGGTCAAGGAGAAGCGGCTCCTGGGGGGATACCCGAACGCGGAGGCGGTCACGAACGCCCAGCTGCTGACGCTCCCCTGCGACGTGCTGCTGCCGGCCGCGCTGGAGAACGTCATCACGAGCAAGAACGCGAAGGACATTCAGGCGCGCGTCGTGGTCGAGGGCGCCAACGGCCCCACGACGGCCAACGCCGACCGGATCCTCGAGGAGAAGGGCGTCTTCGTGGTGCCGGACATCCTCGCGAATGCGGGCGGCGTCACCGTGAGCTACTTCGAGTGGGTGCAGGACCGCGGCGGATACTTCTGGGACGAGGAGACCGTCAACCAGCGGCTCGAGCGGATCATGTGCCAGTCCTTCGACGAGGTCGTCGGCATGGCGGAGCGGCACGGCGTCAGCAACCGGATCGGCGCCTACATGCTGGCGATCGAGCGGGTTGCCGAAGTGCACCGCCTGCGCGGACTCTATGCCTGATGGAGATCACGCTCCTCGCGGTCGGGCGGCTGCGGCCCGCCTTCCGCGCGGCGTGTGACGATTATGCCCGGCGAATCGGGCGCCATGTGCGGTTCGCCGAGGTCGAGGTCCGGGAAGCCTCCCGCGCGCCGACCATCGCGAAGCAGCGGGAGGAAGAGGCGGAGCGCCTGAGGGCGCGGCTCCCGTCCGGGGCGACGCTGGTGTGCCTGGCCCGGGAGGGCAGTGCATGGTCGAGCGAAGAGCTCGCCCGCCGGCTCGGCCGCTGGCGCGAGGCCGCGCGGCCGCTGGCGTTCGTCATCGGCGGATCGAGCGGGCTCGCCGATGCGCTCCTCCGCTCCGCGGCCGAGCGCTGGAGCCTCGGTCCGGGCACCCTCCCGCACGAGCTCGCTCGCGTCGTCGTGGTGGAGCAGCTCTACCGCGGATTCACGATTCTCCGGGGTGAGCCGTACCACAAGGGTCGATGATCGCTCCGCGGACCGGAGCGGCCGATCGCTCGCCGCGCGCCCTGAACCTCACCACCGCACCCCCGGTCCGATGCCCGAATGGTTCGAGGAGTGGTTCCACGACGAGTATCTCGCGCTCTATCCGCACCGGGACGAGGCGGATGCAGCGCAGCTGGTCGAGCTCCTGCGGCGCCAGGTGGGGTGGCAGCAGGGATGGCGGGTGCTCGACGTCGCCTGCGGACCCGGCCGCCACGCCCGTGCCATCGAGGCGGCCGGCGCGCGATGTATCGGGCTCGACCTTTCCATGACCCTGCTCCGGCGGGCGCGCGCCGTGACCGATGCACCGCTCATCCGCGCGGACATGCGCCGGATCCCGGTTCGCCCCCGCTCGATGGACCTCACGCTCAATCTCTTCACCAGCTTCGGCTACTTCGAGGATGATGCC
>JBLNHD010000218.1:0-4760 GCA_050268825.1 Gemmatimonadota bacterium | reverse complement strand
AGACTCGCTCGGGAAGACAGTCATAGTCCGCAACCATCGGAATCTCACCATTATCCGTGGTGAAAGCAAGGCCGGAGAAACCGCCCTCAAATTCCTTAGTGTTGGAGTAACGGCGCTGCTGAACAAGAAGGTTGAAGTAAGACCGACGGACACCAAGGTTCGAGAAAAGAACCGTGGGAGAACCGCCACCCTGACGACGAACTTCATCAACAAGAGTAATCAGCAGACCCTCGGAAAGAGCGCGGAGAGTACCGCCGTTGTCATCAACGTAACTCTTCCAGACAGGCTCTGTAGCAGGGTCGATATTGTAAAGTTCCCGTCGCGGTGGCCGCGTTCGCGAACGAGACGGGGGACACCTCCCTCACCGCCCTCGGGCGCCTCGCCGGCGACTGGATCACGCAGGGCCTGCAGGAAACCGGACTCGTCGAGGTCGTGCCGTGGCCGTACGCCCTGCAGGCGTCCGAGCGCTGGGCCGCTCGCAGCGCAGGCAGTGATTCCCTCTCACGTGTGGCGGTGCTCCGGGAGGAAACCGGCGCCGGGACGGTCGTGACGGGCGCCTACTACCTGATCGGCGACCACCTCCGCATCCAGCTGCAGATCACCGATGCGACGACCGGAACGCTCCTCGCCGCGCCGCCGCCGATCGAAGCGCCCCGGGATTCGGTGGAGGGCGCCCTCCGCCTCCTGCGCGAGCGGACGATGGGTGCGCTGGCCGTGCGCGCCAGCGAGCGGATCTCGGAGTATCCCGAGCTCGCCGACCGGCCGCCCACCTTCGCCGCGTACCGCTCGTTCGACCGGGGGGTGGACCTGCACCTCGCGCAGGATTACGAGCGGGCGTCCGCCGAGTTCATCGAGGCGTTCCGCCGCGATACGATGTTCGTCGTGGCGCTCATCTATGCCGCGCAGGCGCTGTGGAACGATGACCAGTTCGCGGGGGCCGATTCGGTGCTCCGCGAGATGCGCGCACGCCGGGTGGAGGTGAGCGAATACCACAGCCTCCTTGCCGACTACATGCAGGCGCACCTGACGAGCGACGGGGACCGGGCGCTCGCCGCCATCCGGCGCGCCGCGCAGATCGCTCCCTCGACCCGCTCGCCGTACAACCTCGCCTTCACCGCGCTGCGCATGAACCGGCCGCAGGAGGCGCTCACCGCGCTGCTTGCGCTCGACCCCGACACGGGGCCGATGCGCGACTGGCCGTCCTACTGGACCCAGCGCGCGCACGCGCACCACCTGCTCGGCCAGCACGACCGCGAGCGCGAGGCCGCACGCGAGATGGCCCGACGGCATCCGGCGCTCCGCGTTCCGCTCGCACTCGAGCTGCGCCCGCTCGCCGCGCAGGGCAACGTCGCCGCCATCGATTCGCTGCTGCGCGACGCGGTGGCGCTCCCGCCGGACACCTACTGGTCGCAAGGCGGCGCCATGGTCACGGCGGGGGAAGAGCTCGCCGCGCACGGGCACCGCGCGGCGGCCCAGCGCTACTTCGACCGCGCCGTCACCTGGCTCGCCAACCAGCTCGCGCGCGAGCCGGACCACGAGGCGCACCGCTACTGGATGGGTGCCGCGCATTATGGCGCCGGGCGCTGGCGCGATGCGATGCCGTACTTCGAGTCGCTCGCCGCGGAGGAAGGGAGCGACGTGCTGATGTATCGCGGCTACCTCGCGCTCATCGCCGCCCGCAGCGGGGATCGCCGCGCCGACACCCGGCTCGGCGAAGCGAAACCGCACGAGCTCGGCCGCTACACCGCGTTCCGCGCGCGCATCGCTGCCGTGCGCGGCGACACCGCCGCCGCGGTCGCCCTCCTGAGCCAGGCGCTCCGCTACGGCGTGAACGGCTTTCCCTGGCTCCACGCGTCGGCGTATCCCGACTTCGCGCCGCTCGCCGGCGCCGAGGCGTTCGAGCGGCTCCTGCAGCCCCAATAGGGCCCCGCTTCACCGCGGGGGTCCCGGCTCTCGCGACACCCGCTACGCGATCCGCTCTCCCGCTTTCCGGTTTTCCCGCTTTACTTCAATCCATGTCTCGAGCCTTCACCAACGAGGATGCCGCCGGCGAGGCGCTTCCCGAGCACCGCTACCCACTCCCCCCGCGAGACGATCCGGCGTTTCCGCTCGCCGCCGCGCGTGCGCTGCTGCTGGGCGCGAACATCGGGGACTCGGCAGGAGCGGAAGAGGCGACCGGGCTCGCCTTCGGCGCGCCGGAGCTCGTGCCCGCCGTCCGGCTCATCCTCGACGACGCGCGCGAGCGAAACGACGAGCGGCTCGAGCAGCTCGCCGAACGCTTCCTCCGGCGGGCGGGGGCCCGATGACCCCCTGGGTTCGCCGGCTGCTCATTGCGAACGTCCTGGTCTTCTTCGTCACCGAGCTTCAGCCGCAGATCGGGATCCTGCTCGCGCTCTTCCCGGCCGGCGTGCTCGTGCGGCCGTGGACGCCGTTCACGCACATGTTCGTGCACGCCGATATCTGGCACCTGTTCTTCAACATGATCGCCCTCTACTTCTTCGGACCGCGCGTGGAAACGCGGCTCGGCAGCGGGCGCTTCCTCGCGATGTACCTCGTGAGTGGGCTGACAGGCGCGCTCTTCTCCTTCCTCACGCCCACGGCGCTCATCGTGGGCGCGTCGGGTGCGATCTTCGGCGTCGAGCTTGCCTTCGCGCGGTACTGGCCGCGGGACCGGATCCTGATCTGGGGTATCCTGCCGATCGAGGCGCGGTGGCTCATCGCCATCATGACCTTCATTTCACTGCAGGGTGCCGCGATGGGCGGCGGCGGCATCGCGCACTGGGCGCACCTCGGCGGCTTCGTCGGCGCGGCGGTCTTCCTCTTCGCCTGGGAGCTGATGAGCCCCGCCCGCAGCTTCAAGGCGCGTGCATCCGGCGCGTCGGCTGCCCCGGTCACGGCCCGCGTGCTGGGCGACCGGTCCGCCATGGAGCGGTGGTCCCGCATCCGGCCGGAAGACCTGCACGAAGTGAATCGCGCGGAGCTGGAGCGGATCCGCCGCCGGCTCGCCGAGCACGGGATCACCTCGCTCACTCCGGGGGACCGCGAGTTCCTCGACCGCTTCAGCTCACGAGCCAACTAGGAAGAGACGCCATGGCGATGCCGGACGTTACCGTCGACGATGTCGCCCCGTGGATCACGCGGCTGGCGCGCCTCGGGTATGCGGCGAAGGCCGTGCTGTACACCCTGGTGGGCGTACTGGCGTTCGGTGTCGGGCGCGGAACGGGAGGCCGCACGACCGGCAGCCGCGGGGCGCTCGTCACCATCCTTTCAGCGCCGTTCGGACGGATCCTGCTCGCCTTGATCGCCGCCGGCCTCATCGGGTACGCAGTCTGGCGCGTCGTCGAGGGGATCACGGATCCCGACCGCCGGGGCAGCGACCTGAAGGGTCTCGCGCTCCGCGGGAGCTTCATCGGGCGGGGGCTGCTGCACGGCCTGCTCGGCATCTCCGCCGGGCGCGTGGCCCTCAGCGGGGTCTCGAGCGAGGACGACGGACAGACCGCGGAGCGCTGGACCGCGCGGCTGCTCGAGGCCCCGGGTGGCGAGGCGCTCGTGATGGCCGTCGGGGCGGCACTGATCGGCTTCGCGCTCTACCAGCTCTACCGCGCCGTCACGGCGAAGATCAGCCGGCGCATCGATCTCTCCGCGATGACCCCGGCCGGGGCGCGCTGGGCCGTGGTCGTGAGCCGATTCGGCATCGCGGCGCGCGGGATCATCTTCGGCCTCATGGGCGCCGCCGTGTTCCGGGCGGCACGGCAGCACGACGCCTCGGAGGCCGGTGGGACCGGCGAATCACTGCAGGCCATTGCGCAGCTCGGGCGGTGGCCGCTCATGCTGATCGCACTCGGCCTCATTGCCTACGGCGGGTACGAGCTGATCAACGCACGGTACCGCCGCATCCGGATCGACTGACGCGCGTCAGCCGTCCGCGCGTCCTCCGGTGATCACGAGTACGACGCGCTGTCCGCGAAGGTCGCCGGCGCGCCTCCGGAGCGCCGCCAGCGTCGCGGCGCTCGTGAATTCCGCGACGATTCCGCAATCGGCGGCGAGCTCCCGCTGCGCCGCGGCAATCTCCTCGTCCGATACCGCCAGCAGCTCGCCACCTGCCACGGACAGCTCGCGCAACAGCCGCTCCGCGTTGCGCGGCCGCCGGACGCTGATGGAGGCGGCGCGGGTCTCGCCATGGCCGCCGGGCGCCTCGGACCGGAATCGCCGAACCAGCGGTTGCACGCCTTCCGCCTGCACGCCGAAGAGCGCAGGTACGCGCCCGGTCAGGCCGACCTCGCGCAGCTCGCGGAAGCCTTTCCCCGTCGCCGCCAGGGTGCATCCATCCCCCACCGGCGCGATCACGGCGTCCGGCACGTCGAAACCGAGCTGCTCGCCGATCTCGAGCGCCGCCGTCTTCTTCCCCTCGACGAGAAAGGGGTTGTACGCGCAATTGCGGCTGTACCACCCCCCCGCCCTGCCCACGATCTCGGATTCGGCAAACGCCTGGTCGTAGTCGCCCGCGGAGACATGGATCTCGGCGCCGAAGCGGCCCAGCCAGTCGAGCCGCACCTCGGAGACGCGGTTCGGCACGAAGACATGGCACGCGAGCCCCGCATGCGCGGCGAAGCCCGCGAGCGAGATGGCGGCGTTGCCGGCCGACGCGCAGTAGACGGCGTCCGCGCCCTGCTCGAGCGCCAGCGCCACCCCTACCGCCGTCGAGCGGTCCTTGAGGCAGCGCGTCGGGTTCCGCGTCTCGTCCTTGAGGAGGAGCGCGC
>JBLNHD010000217.1:0-9978 GCA_050268825.1 Gemmatimonadota bacterium | reverse complement strand
CGTCACCGCGCTACCGCCCCCATGCCGGCGGGGATGGCACCGGTTATGTGGAGGGTCAGGCGCTGATGGCGACGTATCGCGCCGCCGCGACCGACGCAACGCAGCCGATCTTCGCCTATGGCGCGCCGAGGCTCGCACGGGTGGGCATCGAACTGCTCTTCTAGCGGGCGGCGGCGAGGTCGCGCTTCGTGAGCTCGGTATTGATGGCGATCGCCGCTTCCGCGCCCTCCGCGGCGGCTACGATCACGAGCTGCGCGTCCTTCGAGGCATCGCCGGCCACGTAGAGACCGGGAATCGCCGTGCTTTCGGCGGTCCCGGTCTTTACCGCGCCATGGGGGGTGAAGCGGGCGCCGAAGTGCGCCGCGAAGCCGGAGCCCTGGCGCTGCCCCGTGCAGAAGAACAGCGCCGCACGCGGCAGCGGGTCGCCTTCGGCGAAGATGATCCGCTCGAGCCGCCCATCCCGGCCTTCCAGCCGCACGACCCGTTCCGGGCGGAGGGCGATGCGGTGGCGCGCGAGATCCGCGAGCAGTTCCGGCGGATAGTGGTGCGGCCCATCGGTGCAGAGCACGATGTCCCGGCTCCAGGTGATCATTCCGAGCGCGTACTTCGCCGCATGCTCGCCGCAGCCGTAGACCGCGATCGGCTCGTCGAGGTGCTCCCAGCCATCGCAGTAGGGACAGTGATGCACGCTGCGGCCATACAGCGTCTCGATGCCTTCGATCACGGGCACGTCGTCGACGACGCCGGTCGCGACGAGGAGGGTGCGGCCCGTGACCCGGCTGCCGTCGGCAAGCCGGACCGCGAAGCCCTCTCCGTCGCCCTCCCCGCGCTGATCCGCCTCGACTGCGGCCACCTGGCGCACTTCGACCGACGGATACGCCGCGAGCTCCCGCCGGGCGAGGTCGAGGAAGCCCGCGGGCGCGATGCCGTCCCGCGTCAGATACCCGTGCATCGCTGCCGACCGCCGGTTACGCGGTTCCCCGGCATCCACGACGAGCACGCGCCGCCGCGAGCGCCCGAGGAGGAGTGCGGCGCTCAGCCCGGCCGGGCCGCCGCCGATGATGAGCGTGTCGTACAGATCAGAGTCCCGTCGCGGGCTGCCGCGCCAGCGCGGATTCGCTCTCCTCGTCTTCCATCACTTCCTTGAATCGCGCCAGGTCGTCCGCCACCTGCTGCGACGGCTCCTCGCCGAAGAGGCGCGCAACGGCGACGCCGAGCCGGCCGGCCGGCGGCTCGTAGCTCAGCACCACGCGCACCTCCGTGCTGCGGCCTTCGGCGATCGGGGTGAAGTGCACCGAACCCGCGTTCCCGACTTCCGATCCGGGGAGCGAACGCCATGCGATCAGCTCGTTCTCGATCTCATTGTGAATCTCGGCGTCCCACTCGATGCTGGTGCCGGCCGGGCCCTTCACGACCCAGTGCGAGCGACCCTCGTCGAGCACGGTCACGGATTCGAGGTGATCCATGAAACGGGGCAGGTTCTCGAAATTGCGCCAGTAGGCGTACAGCTCGTCCGGCGTGCGGTCGATGACGATCCGCTCCTCGACCTTGATCCCTTCGCCCCGGTTGACGCTCGCGACGGGACTCACGGTGTCCCGTGTGTGTGCGGTGTCCCGCCCCAGCGCCCGGTTGACGGCACAGCGCCCGCTCACCGCGCGAGCGATGAGCCCGGTCCCGACCGGAAGGAGCAGGCCCCGCAGACGGCCCCGCCGGAGGCTGTACCCGATGATGGCCGCACCGGCGAGGCCGGAGAGCACGCGCTCGGCCGGGCCGACATTGACATCCGATGAGCTGTAGCGGCTTCCGACGCGCCGGTCGGTGACCGAGGTCGGCTCGAGAGCGTTGGACATCACTGGTCCTCCTGAGGCACGGGAAAAGTTCGCGGGCGGAGAGTGTAACGCCGCCCGCGAACACCTGCTGTGTCGGCAGACACAGGCGCCGGCTCAATCCCTGGTGCGCCGGACCCGCTTCTCGTGCGAGGCGTCGTCGAGCTGCGCAGCCAGCCCGTCCCGATGCTCGGGGTCGGCGGTTTCCTCCTCCTGCGCCACCTGACTGTGGCCCTGATTGTCCTCGTCGCGCGGCTCGGTGAAATCGAGTTCGGCGGGGCCTTCTCCGGCCGGCGCGCGCTGCGCGAAGCGGCGCCGCTCGTCTTCGTCCATCGTCGCGTAATCCTGCGAAATGTTGCGTGCCATGGGTCTTCTCCGGGGCGAGACCGGAGATAGACCGGGCTCGCGTGATGAAAGAGGGATGTCGGAAGCGCCGCCGGTCAGGCGTCCGAGCGCCGGCGCCCCGGCGCGCGCGTGCGACGCTCGGGGCCGGGCCACTTTGCCGGCGTGCCGGCGGCACTCGGCACGAGGTCGTGATCGACCGGGACGCTCGTCGTTGCGTGCGCGCCGATGCGAGGCACCGACCGGGCGCGGATGGCACCGAGCGCGGCGCCGTGCAGCTTCAGGGCCTCCCGCGCCTCGGCCGTGCGGCTGGTGGCGAGCACGGTCACGAGCGTTCCGCCCTCCCGGACGCCGCGTTCGAAGAAGCGCGCGTCCTCGTGCGGGATCCCCATCCCGATGAGCGCGCCGAGAATTCCGCCGGTCGCCGCCCCGATTCCCGCGCCGGCCGCTGCGGTTCCGCCGACCACGCCGAGGGTCGACGCGAGGATCCCCCCGGCCACGACCGGTCCGACGCCGGGAATCGCGAGCACCCCGGCACCGACGAGCATGCCGATCACGCCGCCCAGGACGCCGCCGCCGGCGGCACCCGACGCGGCGCCTCCCGCCGCCCGCGTGGCCGAATCGCCGATGAGCTCGCCCTGTTCGGAGCGGTCGCGCATCGCCGCGCCGATTTCCTCGGGCACGAAACCGCGATCGCGGAGCGTGCGGATCGCCTCAGCTGCGCGCTCCCGATCGCGGAACAGCCCAGCGACCACTTCCCGCTCTTCCCCGGCTTGATACGGCATGACGCTTCTCTCCCGTCCCTCACACGCGGCATTCGGATCACGCGATCGCTCACGGATCGTGCGCGCGTTGAGACGCGCTCGGATACTTCGTCAACTTGGCGCACCGTCCCGGCGAATCCTGTGACCCTTCTCACACGAATGGGGCAATGCAGCCCATGGCATGCCCGCGACATAACTCCCACTTTTGCTGCGTCGTCCGGCGGCATGCATCGTCCGCTCGCCGACCCGCGGTACCGGAGATGCGCCCGTCTCCGCCCATGTGCCACAATACGGTCCCTGACCCTTCGGAGATGCGCATGCAGCATCCGCTCCCGCTCGTCGTCTTTTCTCATCTCCGGTGGGATTTCGTCTATCAGCGCCCGCAGCACCTGCTCAGCCGGATCGGTACGCGCCGGCGCGTCCTGTTCATCGAGGAACCGGTACCGGGGTCGGGGTCGTCGCGCTGGGAGCGCACGGAGGCGTCGCCAGGGGTGAGCGTCTTCCGTGCCCATACGCCGGTGCAGTCCCATGGCTATTCGGAGGAGCAGCTGTCGGTCCTGCTCGGTATGGTACGCGATCTCGTGCACGCGGAAGCCGCTGAGGGCGGCATCGCGTGGATGTACACGCCGCTCGCCCTGCCGCTCCTCGGCGCGCTGCGGCCGTCGGCGACGGTCTACGACTGCATGGACGAGCTGTCGCTCTTCCTGCACGCCCCACCCCAGCTGCTGCCTCGCGAGGAAGCGCTTCTGCGCCGCGCCGACGTGGTCTTCACCGGCGGTCCGAGCCTTTACGAGGCGAAGCGGCATCGCCATGCGAACATTCACTGCTTCCCGAGCAGCGTGGATGCCGAGCACTTCCGCTCGGCGGTGCCCGAGCCCGCGGACCAGGCCGGCCTGTCGCGTCCGCGCTTCGGCTTCTACGGCGTCATCGACGAGCGGATCGACCTGCCGCTGCTCGATGCCCTGGCCGAGCGGCATCCGGAGTGGCAGATCGTGATGGTGGGACCGGTGGTCAAGATCGACCCGGCCACGCTCCCCCGGCGGCCCAATATCCACTGGCTCGGCCAGCGCAGCTATGACGAGTTGCCGGGATACCTGGCGGGGTGGGACGTGTGCCTGCTTCCATTCGCGCGCAACGACGCCACCCGGTTCATCAGCCCCACCAAGACGCTCGAGTACATGGTGAGGGAGCGCCCGATCGTCAGCACCCCTATCACCGACGTGGCGGTACCTTACCGCGACATCGTCTACCTCGGCGGCTCGCCCGCCGAATTCGTCGCCGCCTGCGAGGCGGCATTGGAATCGTCCGCCGCCGAGCGCGCCCGCCGCGCGCTCGCCATGCGACAGGTGCTGGCGCGCACCTCGTGGGATGCGACCGCAGCAGCCATGGAGCAACTGATCGAGGAGGCGCTGTGCCGCGCCGGCACGAGGGTGCCGCTGGCGGCCCAGGCGTCCTGAAGCACGCAACGGAAAGGAAGTGCGTTCGACATGTCATCCCAGCAAGGGCAGGAGCGTCAGCCACCCGTCGTCGTCATCGGCGCAGGCCCCACGGGGCTCAGCGCGGCCTACCATCTCGGGACGGACGGGCTGCTGATCGAGGGCCGCGACGAGGTCGGAGGGTGGTGCCGGTCGATCACTGACGCCGGCTTCACCTTCGATTACGCCGGCCACATCATGTTCACCAACGATCCCTACGTGCTGCAGCTCTACGAGCTGCTGCTCGGGGACAACATGCACTGGCAGGACCGCGAAGCCTGGATCTACAGCAAGAACACCTACACGCGGTACCCGTTCCAGGGCGCGCTCTACGGCCTTCCGCCGGAAGTGATCAAGGAGTGCATCGTCGGCGCCATCGAGGCGCGGTTCGGCAGCCTCACGAATCCGCGTCGCGGCGACACAACCCCGGCCACCGCCGATTATACGGGCCCCGAGCGGCGCGGAATGTTCGAGCCGCTGCTCAAGAAGCAGGCCGGTGTCGCCGGCACGGTGCGGCCGGGCTACCATGGCACCGACCGGCGGCGCCAGGTGAAGGGGACGCCCCGGAACTTCGAGGAGTTCATCTACAAGGTCTGGGGCGCCGGGATCGCGAAGCACTTCGCGATCCCGTACAACCAGAAGCTCTGGGCCGTACCGCTCTCCGAGATGGAGACGTCCTGGCTTGGCGGCCGGGTGCCGCTCCCGAACCTCGAGGAGATGATCGATGGTGCGCTCTCGCCGGTCGGCAAGCCGATGGGACCGAACGCGCGCTTCGGCTATCCGCTGCGCGGCGGCTTCCAGGCGCTGATGGACGGTTTCCTCCCCCACCTCCGGGGAGAGATGCGTCTCGGGACCAGGGTCGTGGAGATCGCGCCGAAGCAGCGGACGCTCCGCACCAGCGACGGCCGTTCGGTCCGGTACGAGCAGCTCATCAGCACGATGCCGCTTCCGGCGCTGGTGCAGGTGATCGGGCGGGAAGCGCCGCCCGAAGTGCAGGCGGCGGCGAAGGCGCTGCGACACGTGTCGGTGCGGTGCGTGAACATCGGCGTGGGGCGCGAGGCGCTCACCGAGAAGCATTGGATCTATTATCCCGAGGATACGGTCTTCCACCGGATCTTCGTGCAGGGGAACGCGAGCCCGCACTGCAACCCGCCCGGGGGCTTCGGCCTCACGTGCGAGATCACCTACTCCGACGCCAAGCCGCTGCCGAGCGATGGCGACGAGCTCATCCGCCGCTGCATCGACGACTGCATTCGCGTCGGGATGTTCAACGCAGACGATCCAATCCTGTGCGCCAATCAGGTGGACATGCCGGTGGCCTACGTGGTGTACGACCACGACCGCGCCGCCAACGTCAACCTGATCCGGGACTGGGTCTCGCAGTACGACATCATCCTGGCGGGGCGTTACAGCGAGTGGGAGTACTACAACTCGGACCACGCGTTCATCGCCGGCAAGAAGGCGGCCGACCAGGCGCTGGCCGCCCAGCAGGAGCAGTTCATGGCATTCCCGCGGACGGCGGCCCTCAGCGAACGCTGAGGGTCCCGCTGCGAGGGGCCGGATCAGGCGCCGAGCGCCAGGTCCCGCTCCTCGGCGGCGCCGCCCGCCCCGGCAGTTGCCTCGACGTAGCGCGCCAGCGCGCTCTCCAGCGGCGGCAACAGCCGGCCCCGCTCACTCCCCAGCACACACTGCCGCGGACGCACCGCACGCAGCGCCAGGTCCTCGAGCCGCACTCGCTCGAGGCCGGACGCCTCGATGCCCGCGAGGCCGGCGGCGCGCACCGCAAGCTCGTACCAGGTGACCGGCTCCGCATGGCTCAGGTGCCAGAGGCCGGCCTCCCCATCGATGAGCAGATCGAGGCTCGCATTCACGAGGTCCGGCACGTAGGTCGGGGAGATCGTGACATCGCCGGCAACCCGGACGCGACGCCCTGCTGCCAGCTCGCGCAGCGTCACCGTCACGAAGTTGTAGGGATCCCATGGGCCGAAAAAGGCGCTCGTGCGCACTACGAGGGCCCGGGCGTGCCGCGCGAGCACCGCCGCTTCGGCGGCAGCCTTGCTCGCGCCGTACACGTTGAGCGGCTGCGGCGCATCGCGCTCCACATAGGGAGCGCCCTTGCTTCCGTCGAAGACGAGGTCCGAGGAGAACGTGAGCAGCGGGATGCCGGCGGCTGCGCAGCCTTCGGCGAGGATCGCGGCGCCGTCCGTATTCTCGCGCCTGCAGCGAAGCGCATCGCCTTCGGCATCATCCACCCGGACATACCCCGCGGCGTTGACGACGGCCCACGGCTTCCGCCGGGAGAGCAGGTGGTGCACCGACGCGGGATCGGAGATGTCCACGTCGCGCCGCGCCAGCAGGAGGTGCGGCAGGCCGCGCAGCTCGGCGATGCGCGCGAAGGCCTGCCCGAGCGTGCCCGTCGCGCCGATGATCGCGAGGGGCGGTGCATCGTCCGCCTCCCGGCAGCGCGCATCGGGGGCGTCCGGGCGCAGGAGCGTGGCCGGCCGCAGGAATCGCGACGGCCGGTGCCACCACCCGGGCGTGGCGAGCACCGGATGGTCCGGCCGCCCGCCGCGCGCGAGCGAGGTCAGGACCGGAGCGAGCAGCGTCGGCCTGGGGGGCGCAGTCCGGACATCGAACACCCCTGGCTCATAGGTGCCACGCGGCGCCGTGACCAGCGAGTCCCAGTCGTATGAGCCCAGGAGCGCCCACGCGGTCACCGCGCGAAGATCGACGCCCGCCCGCCGAAGCTCTGTCGCCGTGTCCCACATCTCCACGAACCATCGGACCTGTTCCTCGCGGGTGCAGCCGTTGTGCGCCTCCGTCACCGCGAGCGGAAGGCCATAACGGTGCCAGGCTTCCCGCAGCAGGGGGCCGGGCCCTTCGGCGCCGCCGGGAACGCGCACCGCCGGCACGTCCACGTAGCGATGGCGCCCGTTCCCCCCCGCCGCCACGCCCGGGTAGAGGTGGGTCCGGTGGTCGAGGAAGCGCTCGCTGCTCAGATAGTGATTGAGCCCGAGGAGGTCCGGCGGGCAGGCGTTCTCGCGGAACCAGTCGAGCTCGGCGTTGCTGATCCCGAGGTCCCGCAGGTGGCGCCACATGCGAGCCCGCGGGCCGAGCTGGCCGGTGAGCAGGTCGAAGGTGACCCAGCGGCGATCGTTCTCGAACGCCGCCTGATAGGCGAGCGGCCGCGTCGCATGGGTCTTGGCGAGGTCCTCGGTCTGGATCAGGCGTGCGGACGGGTTCGCCGACCGGATCGCGCGCATGCCGAGGACCACCGCCGCGAGCTGACCGAGGAGCGCGCGGGCAAAAGCGCGTCCGCTCCGCAGATGCGGATACCAGTGCCCGTAGAGACAGCTGAACCGCGCCGTGGTGAGCGGCTCGTTCACCGGCGTATAGTCGCGGACCCAGGGGTAGCGCTCGGCCACCGCCTGCGCAAACTCGGCGAGGCGCTCGGGCAGCTGCGGATCGACGAGGCTCGTATCCGCCACCCCGCTCCCGTGGTGCAGGAGGCCGATGATCGGCTCGATGCCCAGCTCGCGCAGCCGGCCGAGCCGCTCGTCCGCCCAGGTCCAGTCGGCGACCGGGAGCCCGTGCGGCGCCGTGCGCTCCCACAGGATCGGATACCGCAGCGCCGATATGCCGAGGGCGGCGAACCGGTCGAGATCGTCGAGGCGTTCCTGATGGCCGGACAGCCGAACCTGGTCGATGTACTCGTTGCCGATCCGGTTGACGGTGCACTCCACCCCGCCCCACAGCTCCAGCGTCGAATGAACTGTCATGACTCCTATGCGTTCTTCGCTCCCGGCGGCCCGCTCGCGATCCGCCCGTGCGGGTGGATCGGACGGGCAAGGCGGGTGATCATGTCGCGGATCATCACCGTCGCCACCGGATGCGTTCCGAGGTGGTCCCTGAGCCTGAAGGTGCACGCCATCAGCCGGCCCCGGTCCACCGGGCGCTCCGCGACGAGCGCCACCACCTGATGGACCCAGCCGACGAAGAGCCCGGCATACACGTGCGAGGCGAAGTCCCGCGGGGTGAGCCCAACGATGACGGCCTCGGGCGTGAGGTCCGCGAAGGCGAAGTCGACGGTGCCGCCCGTCGGAATGTCCTTGAAGATGCGGTCCTGCCTGAGCCAGCTCATGCTGCTCGCCCAGTCGCCCTGCCAGGCGCGGCCGTGGCGCTGGGCAATGCCGACATTGCCGAGGTGCGCCTGATGCGAGTCGCTCGACTCGGCGAGCCAGAGCACGCGTCCCCCGTTCTGGGCGTGCCAGCGCATTTCGTCGGTCATCTCTTCCACCACCACGAGATCGGCCTCTTCGACGCGGTCCGAAACATCGTACCCCATCGCGCCGAGACGTGACGCGAGGCGGGGCAGTCCCGGCACCGCCAGGCGCGGGCCCTCCGCGCGGAACCGGGGAAAGAAGTAGAGCTCATGGTGATTGTGCGTGACCACCGTCCCCCCAGCATCGACCAGCCGCATCTCGAGGCGCGCCCGGAGGCTCTTTGAAACCGCCGGCACGTCGAAGACCGCGGTTCCGATGCTGGTGAGATCCGCCCGCTGCGGGGTGACGCCGCCGATCTCGCCTTTCACCTCCGGAAAGGCATCGAGGTTCCATTCGACGCGGCAGTCACGCAGGTCATGCGGCGAGAAATGCGAGAGCGCGAGCTTCACTTCGCAGCGCTCTCCGGCCCAGAAGGCGATCCGCTCCCAGTCCACGGGGATGAGTGCATCCGCGCCGTTGATGTCGCGGATGACGTCGAAGTACGCCTTCGGGTTCCGGCACATGTCCAGGAGGCCGTTGCTTTCCCAGTGGACGTCCGTGAACTCGGTGATCACGTAGCCGACGATGGACGGGTGGCGCCGCATCTGCTCGATCTGGTACTTGAGCGCGGTGAACTGCATCCGCTGGCTCGCGGCGGAGAGGTCGGAGAGCGTCGGGAACGCCCGGTCGATGTGATACGCGCGGTAGCGCTGCTCGACGCCGTGCGGATAGACGACACCGTCACCCCACTCGATCCCGGTCTCGAACCACCACGGCTCGTTTCCGCCGTAGCACGAGCGCAGCTTGGGCACGTCCGGGAGCCCCCAGTTGCCGAACTCCGACACCACCATCGGCTCGCTTCCCTGCCGCTTCACCTCCGGCGCCTGGCGCCTCGGCGCGGGATTCCAGGGATCGCGCACGTAGTCGCGCCAGGCGCCGAAGCTTTCGTACACGTGCGCGAAGGTCCATGGCGGCCGGCTCGCGAACGTCTGCACCCAGTCCCGCCACGCGCGGTAGTGATCGGGCATCGCGTAGTAGTTGTGAAAGTCCTCGATGTCCGTCACGACGTGGAAGTTCGTGAAACAGGGCGAGTTGCCGACCACGAGGCGATGCGGATCCACCTCCTTGAGGCGGGCATAGACCTCGGCGAGCCACGCCCGGTGGCCCGCGTTGACGGCGAGGTCCAGGCCCCGGTTCTCGTTCGCGATGGTCCAGGTGATGATTGACGGATGGTTCCAGTCCCGTTCCACCATCCCGGAGAGCGGCTCTTCGGCGCGTCGCTTGGCGTGGTCGGTGAGGTGCTGCCGGT
>JBLNHD010000216.1:0-5839 GCA_050268825.1 Gemmatimonadota bacterium | reverse complement strand
CATTTCATGGATCTCCAGACCTACGACGACATCATGCTGAACGACGATGTCATCGGTGACGAGCAGCTCCGCTACCTGAAGGAGGGACTGGAGTGCGAAGGCCTCGTGCATGACGGCAAGGTGATCCTCGTCGAGCTGCCCGTTTTCGTCGAGCTGATGGTCACGCGGACCGATCCCGGAACCCGGGGCGATACCGCCACGGGCGGGACGAAGCCGGCACAACTGGAAACGGGCGCCACCGTGCAGGTGCCGCTCTTCATCGAGGAGGGGCAAGTGATCCGGGTCGACCGCCGCGAAGACAAGTACCTGACGCGCGTATGAAGCCTGACGAGATGGCGCAGCTCGCGGAGCTGCTGGGGCGCATGCCGGGGATCAAGGCGATCGAGCTCAAGGACGTGAAGCGGCTGACCGACCTGCTCCGCGAATCGCCCGAGATCGGCTCGATCGAGGTGAAGGGGTTCTTCGGCACCGGGATCGTCATCACCCGGACCGCCCAGGGAGGCGGCCTGGTGTTCCCCGCGCCGGGCCCCGCGCACTATCCGCCGCCGCCTGCCGCGGGCGCGGCCCCGGGCGCGGCCCCTGCCGCAGCGCCCGCACCGGCCCCGGCGCCCGCGCCATCGCACCTGAAGGAAGTGAAGTCCCCGATGGTCGGCACCTTCTACTCGGCCCCCGAGCCGGGGGCGGAGCCGTATGCGCGCGTCGGGGCGCGGGTCAATTCGGGCCAGACGGTCTGCATCATCGAGGCGATGAAGATCATGAACGAGATCGAATCCGAATTCAGCGGCGTCATCCGCGAGATCTGTGTCGAGGATGCGCAGCCCGTGGAATTCGGCCAGGTCCTCTTCAGGGTGGATCCCAATGGCTGATACGCCCGCCGCAGCGGCCCCGCCGTTCAACTTCAAGCAGGCCATCTCGCAGATGGTGCAGCGCAACGGATCGGACCTGCTGCTCAAGGTCGGGCGCGCGCCGACGGTGCGCCTCAACGGCGAGCTCGTGGCCCTCGAGGCCGCGCCGCTCAAGCCCGAGGACCTGAAGCTCCTCGCCGAGCAGATCATGACCCCGCGCCAGGTGAAGGAGTTCGCGGAGCGGAAGGAGGCCGATTTCGCGATCGGCGTGCCGGGCGTGGGGCGCTTCCGGACCAACATCTATCAGCAGCGCGGGACCCTCGCCTTCGCGTTTCGGGCCATCCCGTACGAGGTGAAGACGATCCGGGAGCTGCGGCTGCCCCCGGTGCTGGAGGAGATCGCTCTCCGCCCGCGGGGCCTCGTGCTCGTCACCGGCATCACGGGCTCGGGGAAGAGCACGGCGCTGGCGGCGCTGATCAACCACATCAACCAGCATCGCCGCGCCAACGTCATCACGATCGAGGACCCGATCGAGTTCCTCCACCGCGACCAGCTCGCCAACATCTCGCAGCGCGAGGTCGGCACCGACACGCTCTCGTTCGCCTCCGCGCTGCGGCACGTGCTGCGCCAGGATCCCGACATCATCCTCGTCGGCGAGATCCGGGACATGGAGACGCTCGACACCGCGCTCAAGGCGGCCGACACCGGACACCTCGTCTTCTCGACGCTGCACACGACCGACGCGACGCAGACGATCAACCGCGTGATCTCCTTCTATCCGCCGCACCAGCACCAGGAGATCCGGGCGCTCCTCTCGACCGCGCTCCAGGCCGTCGTCTCGCTCCGCCTGGTGCCGCGGACCGACGGGCGCGGCCGCGTGCCGGCCGCGGAGATCCTGATCAACACGGCGGCGGTGGCCGACAACATCCGCGACATCGAAAAGGCGCTCAACATCCCGGACCTGATCGCGGAAGGCACCGTGTCGTACGGGATGCAGTCGTTCGACCAGTCCCTGATGAAGTGGTATAAAGAGGGCGCCATTTCCTACGAGAGCGCGCTCTTCTATTCGAGCAACCCGAGCGAGTTCGCGCTTCGCGCCTCCGGCATCGACTCGTCCTCCGATCGCACGTTCTCGGAGATCACCGGCGGCGCCGGGGCTCACCCGGACCAGTCGCCCTGATGGCGAAACCGGTGGTGGTGGCCGGGCGGGCCCCGCGCTCTCCCGGCCGGTGCGGGGGTGGCCGTGTTTAGGAAGGTGCTGATCGCCAATCGCGGCGAGATCGCCCTGCGCGTCATCCGCGCCTGCCGCGAGCTCGGCGTCGAGACGGTGGCGGTGTACAGCGAGGCGGATCGCGAGTCGCTCCACGTCCGCTTTGCCGACGACGACGTCTGCATCGGGCCGCCGCCCGGGCGGCTGTCGTACCTGAAGATTCCGCACCTCATCGCGGCCGCCGAGATCACCGGCGCCGACGCGATCCATCCGGGGTACGGGTTCCTGGCGGAGAACGCGGAATTCGCGGAAACGTGCCGCGCGTCGAACATCGCCTTCATCGGCCCCACGGGCGAACAGATCCGCGCCATGGGCGACAAGGCGACGGCGCGGAAGCTGGCCAGGGAGGCCGGGGTGCCGACGGTGCCGGGCTCCCCCGGCACCATCGAGGACGTGGAGGAGGCCCTCGACTTCGCCCAGTCGATCGGTTTCCCGGTCATCATCAAGGCGACGGCTGGCGGCGGCGGGAAGGGGATGCGCATCGCGCACTCGGCGGAGCAGTTCGCCCAGCTCTTCGGGCTGGCCCAGAACGAGGCGCTGAGCGCCTTCGGGAACGGCGCCGTCTACGTCGAGAAGTACCTCGAGCATCCGCGCCACGTCGAGATCCAGGTGATGGGCGATCGCTTCGGCAAGGTCGTCCACATGGGGGAGCGCGACTGCTCGGTCCAGCGGCGCCACCAGAAGCTGATCGAGGAGAGCCCGAGCCCGGCGCTCGATGCCGACCTCCGCGCGCGCATGGGCGAGTCGGCCGTCGCGCTGGCGAGCAACATCGGCTACATCGGGGCGGGCACGCTCGAATTCCTGCTCGACACCGACGGCAGCTTCTATTTCATGGAGATGAACACCCGGATCCAGGTCGAGCACCCGGTGACCGAGATGGTGACGAGCTTCGACCTGGTGAAGGAGCAGATCCGGGTCGCGGCCGGCGAGCCGATCAGCTTCCAGGGCGACGGGCGCCGCCTGCGCGGTCATGCCATCGAGTGCCGGATCAATGCGGAGGACCCGTACCGGAACTTCCAGCCGTCGCCCGGACTGATCACGGCCTATCATCCACCAGGCGGCCCGGGCGTGCGGGTGGACAGCCACGTGTATGCCGGGTATGCGGTGCCACCCTATTACGACTCGCTGATCGCGAAGGTGATCGTGCACGGCAACGATCGCGCGGAGGCATTGACGCGCATGGGTCAGGCCCTCGACAGCTTCATCGTGGAAGGCGTGACCACGACGATCCCGTTCCTCGCGCGCGTCATCCGGCATCCGGCGTTCGTGGCCGGCGACATCGACACCCGGTTCCTCGAGCGCGAGTCGCAGCTCCTCAAGCCACCCGTCTGATGATCGAGGTCGCCTTCTCGCCCCTGACCCTCGGACCCGCCGAGGTGGCGGGGCGAACGGTGTTCGTCATCGACATCCTGCGCGCCACGACGACCATCTGTGCCGCGCTCGCGAACGGAGCGAAGTCGGTGATTCCCGCCGCCACCGGCGAGGACGCCGTGCGCATCGCGCAGTCGCTCGGGGGCGATGCGCTGCTGGCCGGCGAGCGCGGTTGCGTGCGCATGCCTGGCTTCGCGCTCGGCAACAGCCCGCTTGAGATGACGCGGGACGCGGTGGCGGGCCGGCCGATCGTGCAGAGCACCACCAACGGCACGCGGGCGCTGCTCGCCGCGGAGCACGCCAGGGCGGTGTACGCCGCCGCGGCCGTCAACCTGAGCCTGGCGGCCCAGCGGGCGCGCGAGGCGATCGAGGGTGGAGAGCCGGTGCTGATCCTCTGCGCGGGGCGGGAAGGCCGCTTCAGCCTCGACGACGCCTACTGCGCCGGGCGCCTCCTCCGTGCCGCGCTCGGTCCGGATCCGGCGCGCCGCCGCCTCGGCGACGCCGCGATCGCGAGCCTGGCACTCGCCCGCCGGTTCGGCCCCGAGTGGCTGCGGCCGCTCCGGGCCAGTGCGGCGGGCCGGGAGCTGCGCCGCCGCGGATTCGAGGCCGATCTCGAGGCGTCCGCGCGCGCCGACGCCTTTCCGGTCCTGCCACACTTTCACGATCGGCGCCTCACGGCGCTCACCTTCGCCACCGCATGAGCTCTCGCCGCCGCCTCGGCGCCATCAGTGCACTCGTCATCGGGTGCTTCCTCGGACTCACGCTGCTGCCGGTCTCGTTCACGGGGCCGGTCGGCGACTGGCTTGGCCGCGCCCTCTGGCAGGTGCTCGGCGCCGGCGCCCTTGGCCTGCCGCTCCTCGGCGCCGGCCTCGCGCTCGCGGGGCTGGATCGCCTGCCGCGCCTCGACATGAAGCGCATGGGGCTTCTCGCCGGCGGTCTCTGCGTGCTGGTGCCCTACTTCATCGGCGTGGCCACGCGCGTAACCCAGGCGGATCTCGATCCGGCGTTCGCGGATCGCACGCTCGCCGCGCAGGCCACGGGGCTGCTGCCCGGCTTCTTCGCGATCCTGGTGCGCGAGTGGATCGGCGTCGCCGGCGCGCTCCTCTTCGGATTCCTCGCGCTCTCGGCGCTGACCCTGATCACCTTCGCCTGGCACCCGCTGCAGCGGCTGGAGCGGCAGCCAGGCGAGCCGGCGGCGGCCACGCCCATCGTCGAAGAGCGCCGGCGCCGACCCCGCCGCGCCGTCACCGCCGAGGCCGTCGAGGAGGCGCCGGAGGAGGAGGCGGCCGTGGAGCCGGCTGCACCGCTCAGGGCGCCGCGGAAGGAGAAGGAGGCGAAGCCGAAACGGAGCGCGCCATCCGCCGCCGCCCTCGCCGCCGCCGCGGACGACGAGCGGGCTCTCCCGCCCGTAGAGCTGCTCGATCCGCCGCCGGTTCAGGATGCCGATGCCGGGGAAGCCCAGCTGGACCGGCTCGGGCAGTCACTCCTCGACACGCTGCGAACCTTCAAGGTCGAGGGCTCCATCGCCGGGCGGACGACCGGGCCCGTGGTCACGCAGTTCGAGGTCGTGCCGGCCCCCGGCGTGAAGGCCGGACGCATCATGGCGCTGGCCGACGACCTGGCGATCACGATGCGCGCGCCGTCGATCCGCGTGGCGCCGATTCCGGGGAAGGGCGCCGTCGGCGTCGAGGTGCCGAACCCGACGGCGCGCATGGTGACCCTCCGCGAGCTCTTCGAGACCGGCGAGTGGGAGCGCGGGCGCTCGACCCTGCCGATCGCGCTGGGACGCGATCTCGAGGGCAAAGCCGTGGTGGCAGACCTCGCGAAGATGCCGCACCTGCTGATCGCGGGCGCCACCGGGTCGGGCAAGTCGGTGGCCATCAACACGATCATCACGAGCCTGATCTATCGGTACACGCCGAAGGACCTCCGGCTCCTGATGATCGACCCCAAGATGGTGGAGCTCTCGGTCTACAACGCCCTGCCGCACCTGCGGCACAAGGTCGTGACCAATACCGGCGACGCGGCGGCGGTCCTCAAGTGGGCGGTGTACGAGATGAACCGCCGCTACGAGCTGCTCAACGTCAACGGGGCGCGAAACCTGGCGGATTTCAACCGGAAGGTGACGGAAGGCAAGCCGCTCAGGAATCCGCCGCACGCGCGGCCGACGCTCACGACGATCAGCAACGAGGCGCCCGACACGCCGCCGGAGCCGGAGCAGAGCGATGTCTACGGAGAAGGGTCGCTCCCCTACATCGTCATGATCATCGACGAGCTGGCCGACCTCATGATGACGGCGCAGGGCGAGGTCGAGACCCCGCTCGCGATGCTGGCGCAGAAGTCACGGGCAATC
>JBLNHD010000215.1:0-9363 GCA_050268825.1 Gemmatimonadota bacterium | reverse complement strand
AGAAGTGCTGCGGCGGTCCGGCAGTTCCGCCGGACCGCCGCAGCTATCCCCCCGGAATCGCAGGTTCCCGCAGGCCCGCATCCTGCATCGGTCCGGCAGCGTCGCGCGCGTATCCTGCCGCGGTATTCTTCATATACAGCCGGATTCAGCATCACCGCCGAATTCGCAAGGAGCCTGCATGACGGCCACCGCCTCGACGCCGGGGATCGGCGCCTTTCAGCGTGACGGCTATTTCGGTCCCATCCGCCTCTTTGACGGCATGGAATGCCGGCGGATCGCCGCCTACCTGGCGCGCACCGACCTTCCGGCTCCGGCGGAGTGGGGGAAGGGACGGGCAGTGCGTGAGCCGTTTCTGCACGCGCTCGCGACCCGCCCCGAGCTGCTGACGCCCGTCAAAGCGATTCTCGGGGAGGATGTGATCCTCTGGGGCGCGAGCGCCGTGGTGCGCGGGCCCGGCGACGTGCATCCCTGGCACAGCGACATCGAATCCTCCGATCCCGATGGACGGTTCGTGACCGCGTGGATCGGCATCGAGAATACGAGCCGCGAGTCGGCGCTGCAGGTCATCTCGCGGTCCCACCTGATCGGAATGACGGTGCAGGAGGCGAGGCTCGAGCGCGGGCTCCGACGCGAGGAGGCCACGCCCGAGGCCATGCTCGAATCGGTTCACGCGCGATATCCCGAGGCCGAGCTCATCCAGGCCGACATGACGAACGGCGATGCGCTCCTCTTCGACGGCCGGCTCTGGCACGGCTCCGACAATACACGGCGGGAGGGACGCCGCGTTGCCCTGCTGTTTCAGTATGCGGCGGCGGAGTGCCCGGTGCGGATCCCGGACCTGTCGCAACTCGACTGGCCGTTCAAGCTCAAGGAGTCGCCGCTGCCGCCGGTGATCGACGTCGCAGGGAGTGCCGCGCGGAGTCCGAATCGCGTCGTGCCTGCTCCCGCACCGGACCCCCGGGAACTCCCGATGCTCGTCACCGCCGTCCACCCGGTGGTCCTCCCGCTCGAGAACCCCTCGCAACAGTGGCAGGCGTTCCCCGGCTTCCGGGGAGCCACGCGCACCCTCGCGGAGATGTCGTGTCATGCGTCGGTCCTGGTGCCCGGGCACTCGCCCCACCCCCCGCATGCGCATCAGGAGGAGGAGATCCTGATTCCACTGCATGGCGAGGTGGAGCTCGTCATCGCGAAGTCCCCCGCGGACCGCGCCCCTCGGATCGAGCGCATTGCGCCCGGCTCGTTCATCTACTATCCGGGGGGCCAGTATCACACCATCCGTAACCCCGGGCCGGCGCCGGTCGGCTACCTGATGTTCAAGTGGCGCTCGGGAGGGAAGGGTGTGCCCGGGCAGCTCGGGACCACGATCGTACATCACCACGCGCACGAAGCTCCATCAGATGCTCCGGCGTTCTGGACCCGTCCGCTCCTCGACGGACCGACCGGCCAGCTCGGGAAGCTGCATTCGCATCTGACGGTCCTGGCCCCGGGGGGCACGTACGAAGCACACGCCGACCCGTATGATGTGGCGTTCCTGGTGTTGTCGGGAACGATCGAGACGATCGGTGCGACGGCGGGCCCCGGCACCGTGCTTTATTGCGCGGCCGGCGAGTTGCACGGCATGCGGAACCCGGGCGGCGAGCCGGCGCGATATCTTGTGTTCGAGTTCCATCCGCCCGCGCGGGGTGGAGATACGGTGCCGCCGCTCGTCGTGCGGGCGGCGAAACGGCTGCTGCGGCCCGCGTGGCGCCGGATCAAGCCGTTGCTGCCGCGGGCAATCCGGGAGCGGTGGTAGCACGGCTCTACACGGGCACCGCCGGATGGCGGCTCCCGAAGCCGCACCTGGACCTGTTTCCCGGAAAGGGATCGCATCTCGAGCGTTACGCCGCGCGCTTTCCCGCGGTGGAGATCAACTCGTCATTCTACCGTCCGCACCGGCGCTCGACGTGGGAGCGCTGGGGCGCGACCGTGCCCGCCGACTTTCTCTTCGCTGCAAAGACACCACGGACGCTCACCCACGAGCGGCGGCTCGCCGAGCCGGAGGCGCTGCTCGACGAGTTCCTCGCCGCCGTTACCGGCCTGGGGGAGCGGCTCGGCTGCCTGCTCGTGCAGATGCCGCCGAGCCTGGCGCTCGATGTCGCGGTTGCCGATCATTTCTTCCGCAGCTTCCGCGAGCGCTACGCACTTCCGCTGGCGGCCGAGCCGCGCCACGCGACCTGGTTCACTCCCGAGGGGGAGGCGCTGCTCGCGGCGCACCGGGTCGGACGAGTCGGCGCGGACCCGCTCTGCGCCCCGGGTGCCGATGAGCCGGGCGGGTGGCCCGGCACCGTGTACTTCCGGCTGCACGGATCGCCGCGCATGTACTACTCGGCGTACGATGCCGCCTTCCTCCGGAGTCTCGTCGTACGCCTCGAGGCCGCCCGGCGCGCGCCGGCGTTGGCGGGTCCCGTCTGGTGCATCTTCGACAACACGGCCCTGGACGCCGCGACGAAGAATGCGGCGGAGGTCCAGGCCGCCCTTCCCTGACGACGACGCGGGCCTCCCGTCCCTTGCCCGGCGTTAATCAGTTGATTAAACTGGATGACCAATGGGAAGAAAGCCCTCGCGCAGGCCGCGGCCTGCGGAAAGCCCGCAACGCGACGTCGCGACCGAAACGCGCATCCTCGAGGCCGCGCGCCGGGTGTTCATTCGCCGTGGTACGGCGGGCGCGCGGATGCGGGAGATCGCCGAGGAAGCCGGCGTGAACCAGGCGCTGCTCCACTACTACTTCCGGAGCAAGGGCTTTCTGGCCGAGGCCGTCTTCCAGCAGGCGGCCCGGCGGCTCTTCCCGCCCGTCATCGCGCTGCTCGGCTCGGAGGCGCCGCTCGAGGAGAAGGTCGAGCGCGTGGTCGAGCACGAGCTGCGCATCCTGCTCGAGAACCCGTTCCTCCCCGGCTACGTCCTCGCCGAGCTGAACCAGAATCCCGACCGCGCTGCCCAGCTCGTCACGGCGTTGATGGGCACTCCGGTAGAGAGCTTCGCACCGCCGGTGTTCGCCCGGCTCGCGGCCCAGATCGAGGACGCGGTCGCCGCCGGCGCGATGCGCCCCATCTCGGCGGACCAGTTCGTCATGAACCTGGTGTCACTCTGCGTCTTTCCCTTCGCCGCGAGGCCGATGTTCTGTGCACTCCTGCAGCTCGATGCGCGCGGCTTTGCCGACATGATCGAGCGGCGCAGGAAGACCCTCGTCCCCTTCTTTCTTGCGGCGCTCAGGCCATGACGCGCGTCCTGGTGATTGTCCTGTGTGTGCTGCTCCGGGCCGCTCCGCTCGCGGCCCAGGGCGCGGACACGCTCACGCTCGGCGAGGTCCTTCGGGCGTCTCGCCGGGAGGATCCGCGCGCGGCGCAACTCGCGCTCGAACGGGTGCGCTCCGTGCTCCGGCTCCAGCGCCTCGGCGCCGAGCGACTCCCCACAATCCGGGCGTCGGGGCTGGCGCAATACCAGTCGGACGTCACGTCGATCGGGGGAGGGCTTCCCGATGCTCCATTCCCCATTCCCACGCCCTCCCGTGACACGTACGACGCTCGCCTCGACCTGAGGCAGCCGATTCTCGATCCCACCATCGCACCGCGCCGCGCCGCCGAACAGGCCGGGCATGCCGAGGTGGAGGCGCAGCTCGAGGCGACGCTGCACGCGCTGCGCTCCGAGGCCATCGAAGCGTTCTTCGCGGCGGCGCTCATGGCATCGCGAGCGGAAGCCATCGAGACGACGCTGCGGGAGCTGGAGGCCGCGAGACTCGTGGCTGCGGCCAGGGTGCGTGAGGGGACGGCCCTGGCGTCGGAAGAGGCGACGATCCGTGCCGAGCAGCTGCGCCGGCGTCAGGACGCGGATGAGGCGCGCGCGGAGCGGGCCGCCGCGCTCAGGATCGTGGCCGAGCTGACCGGGATCGAGACCGATCCGGGCAGTGTCATTCACGCGGTCGATACCAGCCGCGCGGCCCTTCCCGATTCCATGGTGCGCCCGGAGCTCACCCTCTTCGCGCGACGGCAGGAGCGCCTCCGGCTGCAGGAGCGTGCGCTGGCCTCGAGCGATCTCCCGCGGCTCACCGCGTTCGGGCGCGCGGGCTACGGGCGGCCCGGCCTCAATGTCCTGGGCGACGAATTCGTCGGGTGGTGGCTGGGCGGCCTCCAGCTCGAATGGTCGCCGCGGCTCTGGGGGAGCGAGGGCCGCGAGCGCGAGCTGCTCCGGCTCGAGGCGGAGATCGTCGCAACCGAGGCGGCGGCATTTCGCACTGCGGTGCACCGTGCTGCGGCCCGCGACGCGGCGGCCATCACGCGGCTCGCGAATGCGCTGACGCTCGATGAGGAGATCGTTGCCCTTCGCGAGTCCGTCGAGCGGGAGACGCGCCTGCGCTTCGAGGAAGGGGTGGTGACGTCGGCGGAACTGGTCGACCGGAGTGGCGACACCCTGGCTGCGCGCATTGCTCGGGCCACACACCGGCTCGAGCTGGCCCGTGCGCGGGCGCGCTACCGGAACCTGATGGGCCTGGAGGTGGAGTGATGCCGCTGCGAGGGACTTCGACACGCCGATCGTTGCTGGGGCTGATGCTGCTCGGCGGAGCCTGCTCGAGCGGGCCGGAGCCGGACGCGTACGGGAATTTCGAGGCGGTCGAGGTAACGGTGTCCGCCGAGGTAAGCGGGCGGCTGCTCGAATTCGGCGTCCGGGAGGGCGCCCGAGTCGGCGCCGGAGACGTGGTGGGCATGATCGACACGACGACCGCCGCCCTCGAGCGGCAGCAGGCCGTTGCCCAGCGCGACGCGATCGCCTCACGCGCGGAGGAGGCAGACCGCCAGATCGCCGTCCTCGACGCACAGCTCGGCGTGGCGCGGCGCAGCTTCGAGCGGACGCGGCGACTCCACGCGCAGCAGGCGGCCACCGCGCAGCAACTGGACCTTGCCGAGCGGGAGTATCGCGTGCTGGAGCGGCAGATCGCGGCGGCGCGCGCCCAGCGGCGTACGGCGGCCCGTGAAGCCGAAGCGGGCGATGTGCGGGTGGCCCAGATGGCGGACCGGATCGCGCGCGGCGCGATCGTCAATCCCCGGGCGGGCGTGGTGCTGGCGTCGCACGTCGAAGCCGGGGAAATGGTCGCTGCGGGCCAGGCGCTCTACCGTATCGCGAATTTGGATACCCTCGAGCTGCGCGCGTACATCAGCGGGAATCAGCTCGGAGCGGTCCGTCTCGGCACGCCGGCAGAGGTCACCGTGGACATCGGCGCCGGCGAGCGCACCACACTGCGGGGAGTCGTCAGCTGGATCGCGTCCGAAGCGGAATTCACGCCGACGCCGATCCAGACACGGGACGAGCGCGCCGATCTCGTCTACGCAGTCAAGATTCGCACGGCCAATGCCGGGGGCCTCGCCAAGATCGGGATGCCGGCCGACGTCCGGTTCGGGCGCGCCGAATGAGCCGACCGGCCGTCGCGGTGGAGGACCTGACCCGGCGATTCGGCGACGTCACCGCGCTGGACGACGTCACCTTCGCCGTGGAGCCGGGCGAGCTCTTCGGCTTCGTCGGGCCGGATGGCGGCGGCAAGACCACGCTCTTCCGGATCCTGGTCACACTGCTCCTGCCGGACAGCGGCCGTGCCGGCGTCCTTGGGCTCGACGTCGTACGGGACCTGTGGCAGATCCGCCGGCAGGTCGGCTACATGCCCGGTCGATTCTCGCTCTATCCCGATCTCAGCGTGGCCGAGAATCTCGAGTTCTTCGCCTCGGTCTTCGGGACGACCGTGGCGGCGGGAATGCAGACTATCGCGCCGATCTACGACCAGCTCGCCCCCTTCTCGGATCGACGTGCCGGCGCGCTGTCGGGAGGGATGAAGCAGAAGCTCGCGCTCTCCTGCGCGCTCGTACACCATCCGGCGATCCTCTTTCTCGACGAACCGACGACGGGCGTGGACGCCGTGTCGCGGCGCGAATTCTGGGACCTTCTCGGGGGACTGCGGGCCGGCGGACTCACGATCGTGGTCTCGACCCCCTACATGGACGAGGCGATCCGCTGCGACCGCGTGGCGCTGATCCAGCACGGACGCCTGCTCGGGGTGGACGCGCCCGGCGCCATTGCGGGGTCCTTCGCGGGCGACGTGTTCGAAGTCGATGCGCCCGAGCGATACCGGGCGCTGCTCGCGCTCCGCCGCTACGAGCACGCCGACTCGGTCCACCTCTTCGGCGAGCACCTGCATTACACCGACCGCCGAAATGCCGACTGGCGACTCATCGAGGCGGAGGTCGCGGCCTACCTCGACGGTGAGGGGCTCACGACTGAGGTGCGCCGTACGGCGCCGACGATCGAGGACACCTTCATCCAGCGGATGGGGGCGCCTGAGGCCGCATGAGCGACGTCGCGATCGCCGCCCGCGATCTCGCGCGCCGCTTCGGCGACTTCACTGCCGTGGATGCCATCTCGTTCGATGTCCGGGCGGGCGAGGTGTTCGGGTTCCTCGGAGCGAACGGCGCGGGAAAGACGACAGCGATCCGGATCCTCACCGGGCTGCTCGCTCCGACGTCGGGTGCCGCCTCCGTGGCGGGCTACGACGTCTATCGGGAGAGCGAGGCGATCAAGCGCAGCATCGGCTACATGAGCCAGCGCTTTTCGCTCTACGCGGACCTGACCGTCCGCGAGAACATCCGGCTGTACGGGAGCATCTACGGACTCACGCCTCCGGAAATCCGCGCGCGCACGGACGCCCTGCTCGCGCGGCTCCGGCTCACGGACTCGGCCTCGCAGCGGGTCGGCGCACTGCCGCTCGGATGGAAGCAGAAGCTGGCGTTCTCGGTTGCCCTGCTGCATGCGCCGCGGATCGTCTTCCTCGACGAGCCGACCGGCGGCGTGGATCCGGTGACGCGCCGGCAGTTCTGGGAGCTCATCCACGACGCTGCCGCCCGCGGCACCACCGTGTTCGTGACGACCCATTACATGGACGAGGCGGAGTACTGCGACCGCCTGGCGATCATGGTCGCGGGCCGGATCGACGCCATCGGGACGCCCCGCGAGCTGAAGCAGCGCTTCGATGCGCCGTCGATCGACGACGTCTTCCTCCGCCTGGCGCGGCCGCTTCCTGCGGCTGCCGCGGGATGACCCGCCGCCGGGCCTTCGCCGGTCTCCTCCAGAAGGAGGCGCGGCACATCCTGCGCGACCGGCGCACGCTCGCGGTGATCCTGCTGATGCCGCTGATCCAGGTCGTCCTCTTCGGCTACGCGATCCGGACGGACATCGAGGATATCCGGCTCGCCATCGTCGATCCCGAGCCCGACGCCGAGACGCTCGCCCTGCGTGCGCGGTTCGCCGCTGCCGGACTCTTTCGGATCGTGGCGGTGGAGCGATCCACCGATCGGCTCGATGCCCTTTTCGCAGGCGGCGCCGCCGATCAGGCGATCGTCTTCCAGGGTGGTTTCGCGAACGATTTCGGCGGGCGTGGGCCGGCACGGGTGCAGGTCATCACCGACGCCGCCGAGCCGAACACCGGCAACGCGATGCAGAACTATGCGATGGCCGTGGTGCGAAGCTACGAAGCCGCGGCCCGCGCGCCGGACCGGGCGGCGGCGGTCGCCCTCGACGTCCGGATGCGCTTCAATCCCACGCGCGAGAGCTCGAACCTCTTCGTGCCGGGGCTCATCGCGTTCGTGATCACGATCGTCTCCGCGCTCATGACCGCGATTTCGCTCTCCCGCGAGAAGGAGACCGGGACGATGGAAGTCCTCCTGGTCTCGCCGCTGCGGCCGCCCCAGATCATCGCCGGCAAGGTGGCTCCCTACCTCGTCGTGGGCCTGGCCACGGTGGGACTCGTGATCACCGAGGCCCGCCTCATCTTCGGCGTGCCGCTCCGGGGCAGCGCGCTGCTGCTCCTCCTGGAAGGGCTCCTTTTCACCATCACCTCGCTTGCGCTCGGCATCCTCATTTCGGCGCGCACCCCGTCGCAGCGCGTCGCGATGACGGCGGTGCTCGCGGGCACGATGCTGCCGACCATCATGCTCTCGGGGTTCATCTTCCCGATCGAGAGTCTCCCGGCCCCGCTTCGACTCCTGGCGGCCGTGATCCCGGCCCGGTGGTTCGTCGAGATCGCGCGGGGCATCATGCTCAAGGGAGTCGGGCTGGAGCATCTGTGGCAGGAGACGCTTGTGCTCGCCGGGATGACGGCGCTGCTCCTGGCAGCGAGCATGCGCTCCTTCAAGGTGCGGCTCGACTGACCATGCGACGGATCCTCTATCTCGCCTGGGTGGAGGTCCTGCACCTGGTCCGCGATCGGGCCTCCCTGGCGCAGCTGCTGATGCTGCCGTTCATCCAGCTCGTGATTCTCGCGAATGCCGCCACGTTCGCCATCCGCGACACGCCGCTCGCGCTCGTGGACCTCGATGGGACGGCGACATCGCGCGAGCTCGCGCGCCGCTTCGTGGCGTCTCCGCATTTCAAGGTGGTGTCCGGTGCAGGATCGCCGCGTGCCGCCGACGATGCCCTCCTGGCTGGCGCAGTGACGATGGTGCTCGCCATTCCGCGTGGCTTCGAGCGTGACCTGACGCGCGGGGAGGCCGCCCACGTGCAGGTGCAGCTGAATGCGGAGAAGGGAAGTGCGGCGGGGATCGTGCAGTCCTACGCGCAGCGCATCACGCGCCGGTTCTCCGAGGAGCGGCTCGCCCTTCGCCGCCCCGGGGGGGCCGCCATTCCCACGATCGAGGTCCGCACGCGCGGATGGTACAACGCCGAGCTCGATTACCGGCACTACATGGTGCCGGGCATCCTGGTGGCGCTGGTGACGATCGTCGGCACGATGTTCACCGCGCAGAACATCGCGCGGGAGAAGGAGCTGGGCACGCTCGAGCAGCTCAATGTGACGCCGATCTCGCGGGCCGAATTCATCACCGCGAAACTCCTGCCGTTCTGGGTGCTCGCGATGGCCGAGCTGGCGCTGGGTCTCGGGCTCGGGGCGGCGGTCTTCGGCATGCCGGTCCGCGGCAGCCTTCTCCTGCTGCTGGGCATTGCCGCGGTCTACCTCGTCGCCGCACTCGGCATCGGGCTCCTCATCTCGACCGCCGTGGAGACGCAGCAGCAGGCGATGTTCGTCACGTTCTTCATCATGATGATCTACCTCCTCATGAGCGGCCTCTACACGCCGATCGACAGCATGCCGCCGTGGGCCCGCAGCGTCGCCGAGCTCAATCCGGTCAAGCACTTCGTCGAGGTGACGCGCGCGATCCTGCTGAAGGGGGCCGGTCCGGGAGACGTGGTGCGGCCGGTGGTGATGCTGGCATTCTTTGCGGGGGGCTTCTTCGGGCTGGCCGTCTGGCGGTATCGCAAGACGGCGTAGTCAGGCGAGATCCTTCGCGTACCGAA
>JBLNHD010000214.1:0-14606 GCA_050268825.1 Gemmatimonadota bacterium | reverse complement strand
ATGCCGCGGACGCCACGCACTGCCGGGAGCCGGTTCTGGGTCGCACTCGCGCGGGCGTTCGCCGGGGCGGTGCTCTTCTCGCTTCCCCTGATGATGACCGCCGAGATGTGGGAGATCGGCGGCACGATCCCGCCGCAGCGGCTCCTCGCCCTCCTCGCCGGCTCCCTTCCCCTGCTCATCGGCCTGTCGTACATCGCCGGGTTTGAAGAGACGCTGAACCTCGTCGACGACACGCTCGATGCCTTCGTGGCCCTCGGCATCGGCCTCGCGGCGAGCGCCCTCCTGCTCTGGCTCTTCGGCGCGCTCCCGGCCGGCATCGCGGCGTCCGAGGCAATCGGGAAGATCGCGCTGCAGGCGGTGCCGGGGGCTATCGGCGCCCTCCTGTCCCGCAGCCAGCTGCACGCGAGCCGCGACGAGGAGCGCGAGGCCCGGCGCCGGCAGGCGGAGAGTTACCGCACCGAGCTGTTCACCATGATCATCGGCGCGCTCTTCCTGGCGCTCAACATCGCTCCGACCGAGGAGATCCAGATGATCGCCCTGCGCCTCGACGAGTGGCACCTGCTGCTGCTGATGGCCTGTTCGCTCGTGGCGATGCACGGCTTCGTCTATGGCCTCGAGTTCCGCGGCAGCTCCGGTGCGCCGCGCGAGGCCTCGCTGTCCGGCATCGCGCTGCGCTTCACGGTCCCCGGGTACCTCCTCGCGCTGCTCGTGAGCCTCGCGGCGCTCTGGGTATTCGGGCGCACCGAAGGTTTGTCGCCCGAGCCGCTGCTCGCCATCGTGCTGGTGCTCGGCTTCCCGGCCGCGCTCGGCGCCGCCGCCGCGAGGCTCGTCCTGTGAGCGCGGCCGGATCGGGCGACCGCGCGCGCATTCCGCTCGCCGAACGGATCATCGGCGCGGTGAGTGCCGCCGTGATCGTCGGCCTCATGGGATTCCTGGTGGTGCGAGCGCTGGGCAACGACGGCTCGCCTCCGGATATCGTGGTGGACATGCGCGGCGTGACGCAGGTGGGGGCCGGCTGGCTCGTCGAAGTCGAGGCCACCAATCTCGGGCACACCGGCGCCACGCACCTGGAGATCGTCGGGGAGCTGCCCGGCGCCGGGGGCATCGAGCGCCGCAGCGTGATCCTCGATTACGTGCCGCCCCGGTCCACGCGTCACGGCGGGCTCTACTTCACCGGCGACCCACGGGCGCGCCCGCTCACGCTGCGCGCCGTGGGGTACCAGTCGCCCTGATCAGCGCGTGCTGTCTCCCGACTTGCGCGCCGGCGCCGGGCACGTGGGCCAGGTCTGCTGCTGGCCGTCGCGGCCCACCGGCATGACGCGCCGGTCCCGCGGCACGAGCTCGGGATCCTCGGACGCGAGATAGGCGAGCATCGCCGTCAGCGTCGCGTTGTTCCGGATCTCGTCGAACATGATCTTGTCGAACGTGTCGCGGTTGGTGTGCCAGGTATACGTCCCGTAGTCCCAGCTGATGGAGCTGAGGCTGAATCCGGGCGCACCGTGACACACCGCCGACGCCATGTCGCTCCCCCCGCCCGGCGGATTGCCCGGCGTGGCGAGGTCGATGTGCCGGGTGATCTCCGTCGGGATCCGCGCGAGCCAGCGTCCGAAGTGTCCTCCGGCATTCACGAAGCCCGACGTGGAGATCGTGGTCACGCGGCCGGTGCCGTTGTCCTGGTTGAACAGCGCCTGCAGGCCGCGCACGATCTCCGGATGATCCTCCATGAAGGCGCGCGAGCCGTTGAGCCCCTGCTCCTCGCCGCCCCAATGGCCGACCACGATCGTGCGCTTCGGCCGCGGATGGACCTGGCGCAGGATCCGCATCGCCTCGAGCATCGTGACGGTGCCGGTAGCGTTGTCCGTCGCGCCCGAGGACCCGTCCCACGAGTCGAAGTGCGCCGAGAGCATCACGTACTCGTCGGGCTTCTCGGTGCCCGGGATGGTGGCGATCGTGTTGAAGACGGGCACCTCGCCGAGCGAGCGGGCATCGGCGCGGAGCCGGATCACCGGACCCTGGTTCCGCTCGGTGAGGCGCCAGAGCAGCCCGTAATCCTCGCAACTCACGTCCACGACAGGCGTATCGGCGAGGCGGGTCCCGAAGATCTTCTGGACGCCCCACCCGTTCGACCAGTTCGACGTAAGGATGCCGCGTGCGCCGGCGGCCGCGATGGCCTCGTGCATCGCTGCCGTATTGAGGCCGGTGCGGCGCGTGCGCTCCGCCCATGCCGTGCGCTGGGCGCGCTGCTCCTCGGTGATCTTCTCGTAGAGCTCGGCCGTCGCGAACTCCTTGATGTTCGCATCGGCGCGGCAGGTCATCTGCGGCATCGACGCGAGCACGAACTTCCCGCGCACCGACGGGAGCCAGGCGCGGAAGGCCGCCGAGTCGGCGGCATCCGGCAGCGCGACGATGCCGGCCTCGACGTTGCGCCCGCCGGTGCCTGGGCTCCAGGCCAGCAGCATGGCCTCGAGTGTGCGGACGCGCGGCTTCACGAGGTCGAGGTGCGTGACGCCGCGATCCCAGCCGCGCCACGTTCCGTACTGCTCGTTGCGCGCCTCGATCCCCCACCGCTTGTACATGGCGACGAGCCAGTCGTTCCCCGCCTTGTGCAGCGGCGAGCCGTTGAGCCGGGGACCGATCGAGTCGGTCAGCGTCTGCGCCAGCGCCCAGGTGCTCGAGCTGTCCATGCCGAGTGTCCAGATGCGCTGGAGCGTGGCGTCCTGCACCGGAAAGGTCTGGGCCCGGAGCGGCAGCGCTGCCGCGAGGAACCCCGCCGCGAGCACCGCGGCCCGTCGGGTCACACCTGACATTCGTCTCTCCTGGAAATTGGAACCGAAGGATGCACGTCCAAGATACTCGCGCTAACTTCCGCCCACATCATTTCACCCGAGGCGCCGTGACCCGTTCCGCCGCTCTGATCGTTCTCGCACTCCTGGCCACCGCGTGCGGAGATCGCGCCGCCCGGCAGTTCACCTACCGTGGCATGGCGGCCGGGATGTCGCTGCAGGAGCTGCGCGCGGCCGTGGCGGCCGGCGGCGGGATCGAGTGCCGGCCGCTCGTCGTCGTCGGCATGCCGGCGGACCTGCTCTGCTACACGCCGGATACCGCGGGATCCGCCCTCCGCATTGCCGCCGCCGTCAACTCGGGCGACAGCACCGTTCCCTACCTCACGATCCGCGAAGCGCTCACCGCGCCGGAGGCGCTCGACCGCCTCGAGCGGGACTGGGGACGTCCCGACACGTCGATCGGCAGCGCCCGGCGGTGGACCGAGGGGCGCTGGACCGCCGCGGCCGACACGGCCGTCGACATCCTCACGATCTGGCTCGGCGACACGGTGACGGACCGGCACGTGGCCCTCGCCTCGGCGCGCGAGCTGATCGGCGGGCCGGCCGACACCGTCCCCGTGTTCAACGACGACGAAGCGGTGCTCGATTCGCTGCTCGCCGACTCCGTCGGCCGGGTCGCACCGGTCGCGGCGCGCGACCTCACCGAGAAGCCGGTGGTCCGGTCGTGCCGGGCCGAATCGCCGCCGGAGGCGCTCGCGGGCCGCAATGGCGCCGTGGTGGTCGCGTACATCGTCGATACGCTGGGCCGAGTCGAGCCGGCGAGCGTGCGCATCGTGCAGGCGAGCCATGCGGGCCTGATCCCCGCCGCCATCGCCTCGGTGCGCAGCTGCCGCCTCGAGCCCGGCCGGCGCGACGGCCGCCCGGTGCGCACCGCGCTGCAGCAGCGCGTCACGTTCACTCCGCGCGCCGCTCCATGAGCCGCACCGCCTCGCGCAGCTGAGCCACCGTCTGCGGCGGGCCGTGGACCGGAATGATCCGATCCACCGCGAGCCGGGACCGCTCCAGCCACTCGAGGAAGTGGCGCGTGGTGAGGTTGCCCGCGCGCATCCGCCCGCTCGCCGGGAGGTTCAGCAGGTCTCCCTGCACCAGCAGCCGCTCCGCCGGGAGATAGACCACCAGCATCTCCTCCGCATGCGGGCTGCGCCCGATGTCGATCACCTCCACACGCCGGCCCGCATCCTCGAACACCCGCCGCTTCCCCGTCACGAGCTCGAGCTGCAGCGGGGCCCGTACGCGCGCCTGGGCGTCCGGCGCGATGGTGAACGTGCCGCGCGCCATGCGCTCGAAGAAGTCGCGGTTCCCCGGCGTCGTGACCACGGCGATGCTCTCCGCAATGAACTCGCGAATGCCGCCGGTGTGATCGTCGTGATGGTGCGTGGCGACGACGTAGCGCACCGGCTTGCCGGGCGCGGCGCGGCGAAGGATATCGAGCGTCCGCCGACTCGCGGCGCTCGACCCGTACGCCTCGACCACCATCAGATGGTCCTCGAAGGCAACGGCGAGCGAGTTGTTCCCCCCGGCCACGCCCTGCACCAGCCACACCCCGGGAGCCAGCTCGACGAGCGAGGTATCGGCCGGTGCCGTTCCGTCCTGCACGAGCGCCGGTGGTCGCACGAAGCTCGAGTCGGGCAGCACGCCGTCCACCACGAAGTCGCGCAGCCGGAAATCGTCGGCGGCGTCCCCGGCGCGGCGCGTGATGCGGCGAGTCGGCAGCGGGAGGCCGGCCACGCTGCGATATCCCGAGAACTCGACGTCGAACGTCATGTCACCGATCTGCGGGTCGGTCCCCAGCTGCTCCACCTTCGAGACGAGCCGCGAGGCGCGATCGACGTGGAGCGCCACGGGCGCCCCGCCGTCGGGAAGCGTGTAGAGGAGCACGTCGTGCGGCCGGCCATCGTGACGCGATGTGCCCTGGTAGCGGATCGTCGCCACGCGGTCGCGGGCGGTCAGCAGGTGCCCGTGCGGGAGGAAGCGGTTGAGTCCGCGGCGCATCGCGCTCGTCGAGTCGTTGCGGGCAAACCAGCTCTGGAGCGGGAAGTTCGCGGTCCAGCTTTCGGCCGGGGAGAATCGGTGCAGGGCGTGATTGTGAAAGCCGCCCGGAAATTCGCTGCGCGTTTCCCAGAGCGACCGCTCGCCGGCGTAATCGAAGACGAAACGGCCGCTCGCCGGCGTCGTGGCCCAGGGCGGCTTCGCGCTGGGGCTCTGGTTGCGCCAGTGGGTGACGCCGTCGTACCGGAACTCGATCGAGCGCAGCGCGCGCAGCCGTTCCTCGCCGCCGTGCGCGGCGAGGGCGGAGTCGAGCACGGCCCGCGCCTGCCGGTACGAGCTCAGGGTCGTCGAGTCGGACCCCTGGGCGCCGAGCGGGTATGGAAGGAGCAGTCCTGCGAGGACGAGGCAGTGGAGTCGCATGGGATCACGGGAGGCAAGGGAGGCCTGCGGGTTCCGGAATCCTGACGCTCGTCCGGCGCGGGAGTTTCAACTCGAGGACCGGCGAGCCATGCCCTCGCGGTAGGCGGCCCGGACGAGCTCCTGGAAATGATGGACGCCGGTCTCGTACTTCACGGAGAAGCGTCCCCGATCGTAGGCCTGCGACGCGAGTCCCTGCTGCACCCGCTCGCAGATCCCGATGTCTTCCTGCTGGACCGCGTCGCTGTACGCGAGATCGGCCTCGATCCGCTCCGCGGCCGCCGCACCCACCACGTCGTCGTAGAAATACTGGAAGATCACGCGGCAGCGGTCATGGCCCTCGGGCAGCACGAGATTGGTCTGCAGCCGCCCCGGCAGGATGTTGAGCATGAAGTTCGGAAAGATGCAGTAATAGAACGCCTCGCCGCCCCCATCCCGGCTGTAGAGGTTGTCGCCGGTGAGCGGGCTGTGCTGCAGGGAGTAGCGCTCGTATACCTCGGTCACGTAGCGCGTGTAGTCGTACAGCTTGGCCAGCTCCGGATGGACGTACGGGACGTGGTACCCCTCGAGGAAGTTGTCCACGTACACCTTCCAGTTGCACCGCACCTCGTAGTCCACCCGCCGTGCGAACACGAGCTCGCCGAGGCGGACCGGGGCGATCCGCTCGGCGATGCCGCGCATCGTGTCGGCGAGCGGCGCCGCGCGCGCGTCGAGGTTCACGAAGACCAGCCCCTCCCACGTGTCCACGCGGACCGGGACGAGGCCGAAGTCCTTCCGGTCGAAGAGCTCGGTCCGGTCCATCGCGGGCACTCCGCGCAGCGTGCCGTCGAGCAGGTAGGTCCACCCGTGATAGCGGCATTGCAGCGCCCGGACGCAGCCGTCCTCGAGCGCGAGGGGCCCGCCCCGGTGCCGGCAGACGTTGTAGAAGGCGCGGAGTACGCCGTCCTTGCCCCGCACGACGATCACCGGCTCGCCGGCGATGTTGGCGAGGAAGTACGCCCCCGGTCGGTCCACCTGCGCCGCGTGGCCGATGCCCTGCCAGGTCCGGGTGAAGATCCAGTCGTGGTCCGCCTGCGCGAAGCGCGCATCGGTGTACCACGCGCTCGGTATCGTCTCCGCCCGCTCGACGGGCTGCGCGATGAGGTCGCCGGCCGGAATCTCGGGATGGACGGGAGGAGGCATGGCGCGAAGATACGGTTACGCGGTGCCGTCAGCCAGCAGGCGCATCCCCTCGGCGGCAAGGCCGTCGAGGAGCCGCTCGAGGTGCGCGCGCCCGGTGCGCGGGTTCATTACCGTCACCCGCAGCACCGGCCGGCCCTCGAGCACCGTGAGCGTGATCCACCCCTGGCCACTCCGGTTGTACGATTCGCGCAGCCGCCGGTTCACGTCGCCGACCCCGTCGCCCTTCCTGGCGTCACCGACGAACCGGAAGCAGACAATGTTCGATTCCGGCTCGTGCACCGCCTCGAATGCCGGGTGCGCGATCACCGCCGCGTGCAGCTGCTGCGCGCGCTCGCAGAGCAGGTCGTGCAGCTCGGCGATGCCATCCGCGCCGTGGCGCTGCAGCGCGACCCAGACCTTGAGCGCGTCGAACCGCCGCGAGCACTGGAAGCTGCGGGTGCCCTGGTCCCACCGCCGCCCCTCCGCACGATGGAAGAGGTACGGCGCCTGCTGCGCGAAGGCGGTCTCGAGGTCGGCCTCGCGCCGCACGAGCACCATCCCCGCCGAGAGCGGCAGGAGCATCATCTTGTGCGGATCCCATGCGATCGACCGCGCACGCTCGATGCCGCGCAGCCGGTGCCGGTGGCGTGAGGAGAGCAGGGCCGAGGCGCCGTGCGCGGCATCCACGTGCAGCCAGAGGTCGTGGGCCTCGCACAGCTCCGCAATCGCGGCGAGATCGTCGAACGACCCCGTTGCCGTGGACCCCGCCGTTGCGATGACCGCCATGACGCGCCGCCCGGCGGCGGCCGCACGCTCGAGCGCCGCCCCGAGCTCGCCCACGTCCATGCGGAAGCTCCGGGAGGGAATCCGCACCACCTGTCGCATGCCGAGCCCCAGCTCCCCCGCGGCGCGCGACACGGCGTAATGGGCGTGCTCGCCGCAGACGACGAGCGGTGGATCGGCGCCGACACCCTGTTCCCACGCATCCGGCAGCGCCGCCGCGCGCGCGGCGAGGAGCGCGGTGAACGTCGCCTCCGTGCCGCCCGAGGTGAACGTTCCGCCCGATCCGGCCCCGTAGCCCGCCAGGTCGCACATCCACCGGATGACCTGCGCCTCGAGCACCGTCCCCGCCGGGGACATCTCGCGGACGGCCAGGCTGTTGTTGATGGCCGATGCGAGCATGTCCGTCCACACCGCAGCCGGCAACGGCGCACTGACCTGATGGCCGAGGTACATCGGATGGCTCAGCCGGATCGATTCGGCGGCCACGTCGCGCTCGACCCGCTCGAGAATCTCGCCGAGCGGGGCACCGGTTCGAGGAAGCGGCTCGGCCAGCCGCGCGGCGAGCGCTTCCGCGCTGCTGTCAGGGGAGACCGCCACCTCGCCCGCGGCACTTCCGGCGAGGAACCGCGCGGCCACCTCGAGGAAGCGCGCGCCGGCCTCGAAGGTCGCATCCGCATCGATGGCGGCCAGCGGCCGAAGTGCCATGGAAGCTCCTGGGCGGGGGACGAAAGGCGGGAGGAAAGATACATTTGCAGTCAGCCCCAGCCGACAAGGCGGCCCATGCTCCGGACGTACGGCAGCTTCGCGCTCATCATTTCTCTCCTCGCAATCGCGGCCTGCCGCCGCGGCGAGCCGGCGGGTGGCTCCGCCGCCGACAGCAGCACGACGGTTCCCGACTCCACCCCGCCCGGGCTCGTCTCGGTCATCCGCGTCAACGAGGGCCAGCGCGGCATGATCGCCATGGCGCGCTGGGTACTCCCCTCGGACGGCAATGCGATGCTCGTCGTCGAGGACTGGAGCTCGGTCGAGAACGAGCCGTTCTTCGACGGCATGCTCTTCGCCTCGGAGTCGACCGGGCTGGTGGTCCGCATCGATTCGATCTGGGATGCGGCGCCCTCGCCCGACTGGAGCCAGGTGGCGTTCGGGGCCGCCACCATCATCCGCGGCGGCGAGCAGGACGCCGTGCCCGCCGATTCCTTCCGCGCGGCGGCCGAACGCCTCGGCGTGTCGGTGGATGCGGCTCGCGATGCGGGGTTTCCCGCGAGCGGCATGGCCGCGATGGCCGGACTCGCGCAGCTCGGCCTCATGGATGCCGCAACCGGCGGCGAGCGGCTCCTGCCCCTGCTTGCCGGCTGGCGGGTCATGTGGAGCAGCGACGGGCGCACCATCATCGCCGGGCGCGGGCCGCGCCGGTCGGACGACGATGATCCGCCGTCCCGCTGGATCGCCGCCGAGCCGGCGACGGGAGCGGTGGTGGGGCCGATCGAGCCGGATCCGGCCCTCGCGCCCGCGTGGACCTTGGGACCGACCATCGACATGTCGGTGGATCCCGACACCGGCCGCGTGGAGATCGCGGTGGAGGGCGGAGCGGTGGTGAGCGACTCGAGCCGGATCACCCTGCGCGGCCACCCGATCGGCCCCGGGATCGCGCTCGCCGCGACCCGGCGCGGCTGCTACATCGCGGCGCTCGTTCCCGACTCGACCGCGGGCGAGTACGACCCGAAGCACCGCCTCATGGTGTACGACACCGGGTGCCGCCGGTGAGCGATCCCGCGCGCATTCCCGTCGTCCGGATCGACGACCCCGACACGCTCGCGGCGTCGGTAGCCGCGCGCATCGCGCGGCTCATTCGCGATCGCCAGGCCGCGGGACTGCCCACCGTGCTCGGGCTCGCCACCGGCTCGACGCCGGTCGGGGTCTACCGCGAGCTGGTCCGGATGCACCGCGAGGAAGGGCTCTCCTTCCATTCCGTGGAGACGTTCAATCTCGACGAATACTTCCCGATGGATCCGGGAAACATCCACTCCTACCATCGCTTCATGTGGGAGAACTTCTTCGGCGAGATCGACATCGACCCGGCGAAGGTCCACATCCCCCGCGGCGACATCCCGCGCGACGCGATCGCGGCCCACGCCGCCGAGTACGAAGCGGCGATCGCGCGCGCCGGCGGCATCGACCTGCAGATCCTTGGCATCGGCAAGACGGGGCACATCGGGTTCAACGAGCCCGGCTCCGGCTTCGGGACGCGTACCCGGCTCGTCACCCTCGACACCGTGACCCGGAAGGACGCGGCGGCCGATTTCTTCGGCGAGGAAAGCGTGCCGCGCGAGGCCATCACCATGGGCGTCGCGACGATCCTCGAAGCCCGCGAGATCGTGATCCTCGCCACCGGCGAGCACAAGGCCGCCATCGTGCGCCGCGCGGTCGAGGGAGAGGTGGACGTGGCCGTGGCCGCGACCGTGCTGCAGCGCCATCCGGCAACGACGTTCTACGTGGACGCCGCCGCGGCCGCGGAGCTGGCGCGCTACGCGACGCCCTGGATCGTCGAGGAAGTCGCGTGGACGCCCGACCTCGCCGTGCGGGCGGTCGTCTGGCTGGCGCGCCGCACCGGGAAGGCGATCCTCAAGCTCACCGGCAGCGACTACGCCGAGCACCACCTCTCCGCGCTCCTCGCGCAGCACGGCGCCGCCGGCGCCATCAACGGCATCGTCTTCAACGCGCTCGGCGCGAAGATCCGGGGCCGGTCGAAGCTTCCGCGCGCCACCCGCATCATCTGCTTCTCGCCGCATCCCGACGACGACGTCATCTCGATGGGCGGCATGCTGCGGAAGCTCGTCGAGAACGCAAACGAGATCGTGGTCGCGTACCAGACGAGCGGGAACATCGCGGTCTTCGATCACGACGTGCGGCGTTATGTGGATCTGCTCGAGCGGCTCGCGCGGGAAAAGCTCCTCGACGCGGCGCAGGTCACGCCGCTCGCGGAGCGCGTCCGCGCCTTTCTGGCCCGAAAGGCGCCCGGGGAAGTCGATCTCGACGAGGTGCAGGATCTCAAGCGCCTGATCCGTGAGGCGGAAGCCGTGAGCGGCATCGAAACGCTCGGCCTCTCGGCCGCGAATGCGCGCTTCCTCGATCTCCCGTTCTACCAGACCGGCAAGGTGCGGAAGGATCCGATCGGCCCGGCGGACGTCGCCATCGTGCGCCAGCTCCTCGAGGAGGTGCGGCCCGAGGTCGTCTTCGCCGCAGGCGACCTGAGTGACCCGCACGGCACCCACCGCATGTGCCTCGAGGCCGTCGAGCAGGCACTGGCGGCCGCCTACCCGGACGGGGCGTCACGGCCGGAGCTCTGGCTGTATCGGGGGGCGTGGCAGGAGTGGTCCGTCACCGAGGCCACCTGGCTCGTGCCGCTTTCGCAGGAGGAGCTCAAGCTCAAGATCATGGCGATCTTCAAGCATCAGTCCCAGAAGGACGCGGCCCCCTTCCCCGGCGGCCACGACGATCGCGAGTTCTGGCAGCGCGTCGAGGCGCGCAACAAGGAAACCGCCACCCTCCTCGACCGCCTCGGCCTGGCCGAGTATTTCGCGATGGAAGCGTACGTGGTGAAATGAAGGGCTTTCTTGGGAACGCGAAGGCACGAAGGCGCGTGCCTTCGCGTTCAGGAATGTCGCGAACTCATTGCGGGTAGAACTTCTCCCCGCGCTCCGCCATGGCCAGCAGTGAGGGCGACGGGCGGAAGCGGTTGCCGTAGATGCCGGCAAGCTCGCGGAGCGTGTCGGCGACGCGGGCGGGGCCGAGGGTGTCGATGGTGCGGAGCGGGCCGCCCCGGAACGCGGGATAGCCGATCCCGAAGATGGCGCCGATGTCGCCGTCGCGGGGCGTGCGGATGACGCCTTCGTGCGCCGCCATCGCGGCTTCGTTCAGCATGGCGTAGAGAAGGCGCCGCTCCACCGTGGCGGCGGGAGTGTTCTCCTGCGGCGTCACGCCGAGGAGCGCGGGCACGCCCGCATCCGGCCCGGCCTTCTTTCCGTCGCGGTACTCGTAGAATCCCCGCCCGTTCTTCCGGCCCTGCCGGTCGTCGGCGAGCATCCGGTCGAGCACGTCGGAGGGCTCGAGGCGTTCGCCGTAGGCGGCATGCATCACCTTCGCCACCTTGGCGCCCACGTCGAGCCCCACCTCGTCGAGCAGCGTCACCGGCCCCACCGGAAAGCCGTACTCGGTCATCGTCCGGTCGATCAGGTCGATGGGGACGCCCTCGCGCACCAGGATGCCGGCCTCGTTCATGTACGGCAGGAGGATCCGGTTGACCCAGAAGCCCGGGCTGTCGCCCACCACGATCACGGTCTTCCCCATCTTCCGCCCGAAGCGCACGGCGCGCACCACCGTCTCGGCGGAGGTGCCCGCGTGCGGGATCACCTCGAGGAGCGGCATCTTCTCCACCGGCGAGAAGAAATGCATGCCGACCACCTGCTCGGGCCGGCTCGCCCCGGCGGCGATGTGCCCGATCGGGATCGTCGAGGTGTTCGTCGCGAAGATCGCGGTATCCCGTGTTTCCCGCTCCACCTCGGCGAGAACCTTGCGCTTGACGTCGAGGTCCTCGAACACCGCCTCGATGACGAGATCGGTGCGCAGGAAGCCGCTGTAGTCCGCCGCGCCCGAGAGGAGTGCCACCAGCTGCTCGTACTTCGGCTGCCGCAGCCGCCGCCGCTTGAGCCGGTCGTCGAGGATGCGGCGCGCGCCGCGGATGCCCTTTCCCACCCGGGGCAGGTCGGCGTCCTTGAGGCGCGCCTCGACTTCGGCGTTCAGCACCGCGGTCCCGGCGATGGCCGCGCCCATGAACCCGGCGCCGACCACCGCGAGGCGGCGCACCGGCGGCACCTTGAGCGCCGCGGCGCCGGGCACGCCGTCGTCCTTCTTGAGCGCCGTCGTCGCGAAGAAGATCTGCACCAGGTTGCGCGAGACGTCGGTCATCGCGAGCTCGCCGAAGAGCCGCGCTTCCTCCTTGAGGCCCGCGCGCATCCCCTGTTCGAGGCCGGTCTTCACCGCCTCGATCGCCGCGAGCGGCGCCGGATAGTGCCCGCCCGTGCGCTCGCGCACCTGCTTCTCCGCCTGCGCATACACGATGCGCCGTCCGACCGGCGTGCGGTCGAGGAAGAGCGCCTGCAATCCCCCCTTCGGCTCGCGCCGGGGCTGGCCGGTGCGCGCGATCCGCTCGGCCGCCGCCATCGCGGTGCGGCGCAGGATGCTTTCCGGCACGATCTCGTCGGCCATGCCGAGGCGGTACGCCTTCTCCGCGCGCTCGCTCTTTCCGGCCAGGATCATGTCGAAGGCCGCACGCGCCCCGACGAGCCTCGGCAGTCGCTGCGTGCCGCCGACTCCGGGGAGGATCCCGAGCTGCACCTCGGGGAGGCCGAGCTGCGTCTTCGGGCTGTCGCTGATGACGCGCCAGTGGCACGCGAGCGCCAGCTCGAAGCCGCCGCCGAGGCAGGCACCGTGAATGGCGACGACGAACGGCTTCGGAAACCCGGCAACGCGGTCCGCGATCTCCTGCCCCGTGCGGCTCAGCGCGGACGCCTCGGATGCCGAGCGAAGGCGCGTGAACTGCTCGATGTCGGCGCCGGCGATGAAGTTGTCGGGCTTGCCGGAGATGAGCACGACGGCCCGCACCATCCCGTCCTCGCCGAGGCGCGTGAGGAGCGCCTCGAACTCGTCCATCACCGCCGCGGTGAGCTTGTTGACCGGCTCTCCGGGGAGGTCGAACGTCACGACCGCGACGCCGTTCTCGTTCTCGGTGGTGAAGGCGGTCATGGCATCATCGCTCCAGGACCATGGCGTACCCCATCCCGCCCTGCGCGCAGATCGAGACGAGGCCGAACTGAACGTCGCGACGCTTCATCTCGTTGGCGAGTGTGGTCACGATGCGCGCGCCGGTGGCCCCGAACGGATGGCCCACCGCGATCGAGCCGCCCATGACGTTGGTGCGGTCCCAGTCGACGTCGCCGACGGGCCCGGGGAGCCCGAGGCGATCGGCCCATTCGCTCGAGCCCCAGGCCTGCACGTTCGAGAGCACCTGCGCGGCAAAGGCCTCGTGGATCTCGACGAGGCCAAGCTCGTCCCAGGTGATCCCGGCCCGCTGGAGTGCCATCGGCACCGCGAGTGCCGGGCCCATGAGCAGCTGCCAGCCGGGATCGACTGCCGCCACCGCATAGCTCCGGATGAACGCCAGCGGGTCGTAGCCGAGTGCGGCCGCCTTCTCCTCGGACATGAGCAGGACCGCCGCGGCCCCGTCGGTGAGGGGCGACGAGTTCCCCGCCGTCACGCTCCCGTACTTCCGGTCGAAGACCGGCTTGAGCGCGGCGAGCGCCTCGAGCGACGTGTCGGAGCGGATGCCGTTGTCCGACGTCGTCACCTGGTCGAGATCCTTGCCGCCGAGCCAGGGAACGATCTCCGCCGTGAGCCGCCCATCGGCGGTCGCCGCGGCGGCGCGCTGGTGGCTCATGAGCGCGATCCGGTCCTGCGCCTCGCGCGTGATGCCGTTCTCCTTGGCCATCTTCTCCGCGCTCTGGCCCATCGATTCTCCGGTGGACGGCTCCGCGATCGCGGGCGAAACCGGTACGAGGTCCTTCGGACGCACGCGGCTGAAGGCGCCGAGGCGCTGGCCCATGGAACGCGCCTTGCTGGCCTCCATGAGGATCCGGCTGAAGCGGCGCGAATGGAGGATCGGAATGTCGCTCAGCGACTCGACGCCACCCGCGATCCCCGCGTCGATGTGCCCGGCGGCGATCTGGGTCGCCACGTTCTCGATGGCCTGGGCGGCCGACGCGCACGCGCGGTTGACGGAATAGGCGGGAATCGTCGGGGGGAACTGCGGAAGGAGGCTCACCTCGCGTGCCACGTTCGGGGTGAGCACCGAGGGGATCACCTGGCCGAAGACGATCTGGTCGATCGCGTGCCCGTCGATCTCGGCACGGTAGACGAGCTCCTTGACGGCATACCGCGCGAGGGCCACCGCGGGCACGTCGCGGAAGATGGTCCCGCTGCGCGCGAAGGGCGTGCGCACTCCAGCCACGACGGCAACGCGCCGCCCTGCGGTGGGGTTCAGCATCACTGCTCCGATCGGATCGCCCTACCTTATATTCCGCGCCACGATGCTCGCCACGGCGCGCCAGCGGTTGCCTTCGACCGGCTCGAGCACCTCCCGGCCGTGCAGCACCGTGAGCGGCGCCACCAGCTGCGGGAGCTCTCCGGCGCGCAGCAGGTGCTCCGGACTGTCGGGCCCCCAGCCCTGCGCGCGCTGTGCGTCGAGGAAGGTCTCCACCAGGAGGATCCCGCCCGGTGCCACGGCTGCGCGCACGTCGTTCATCCGCGATCGGTCAAGATAATTGAACATCAGAACCGCATCAAAAACGCCGAGATCCT